>NZ_JBQENU010000007.1:0-229130 GCF_052044605.1 Bacillus sp. 22483
CATCAGAAAACATAGTTTGTATCCTCCCTTCGGCAAGCATGTAGTATGTGTGCGTTAATGGGATTATCCAAGTGTATTGATAATGTTAGAGATAGAATCGAATAATTGGCTAAGTACATCAGAGAACATGTTTTTGCCTCCTCTCTTTTCTTTTTACATCTACTTAACGAAGGGGATGAAGGGTTGGATCACTTTTTTAAAAAAAATTTTAAAAAGAAATGATGGCATAGAAAAAGCACCCGCATATGAGGGTGCTTTTTAGGTTTTTATTTATGCATGAACACGCCATTGGATTTGTCCGCCGTCGCAGGAGAGCTCGGAACTCCCGCCAATCGGCAAGGTGAAGACCGGCTGTGTATGTCCGATATCGACATCGTAAATCACTGGAATGTGTTGAAGCATTGGGTGCTTATCTAGGATGAACCTCAAATGTTCCTCTGTCATTTTGGATTTCTTTTGAAAACGTCCGATGATTAACCCTTTAATGGATTCGGCATGCTGCAAGAGCGAGGCAAGGTCTCTGGCGAATGTTTCAGGAAAGACCAAGTCATCATCTTCTACAAATAAGATGGCATCCTTGATGCGAGGCATAAAGGGTGTCCCTTGCAGTAAGTTCAGTGTACAAAGATTTCCGCCATACAAGGTGCCTTCAGCTGTTCCTTCCTGATAAATCCCCCATGTTGTCGGATGAAACTGCCTATTTACTTGATCAAGATACCACGCATCATCACTCCACTTTGTAGAAGGGGTGAAATCAAATGGCTCGCTACTCATCACGCACGCTTGAAACATGGCTGTCTGCTCCTCTTGTCCTTGTTCCATTTGGAAACTGGAGAAATGAGGGCCTGAGTACGTCACCATGTCACATTTGGCGGTAATGGCGTTTGCAAGTGCGGTAATATCACTGTAGCCGCAAAGAACTTTTGGGTGCTGACGAATCAAATCATAATCTATATAAGGCAAAAGCTCATTGCAGTTAAAGCCGCCGATTGCTGTCAAAATGCCGTCGACTTCATCATTTGAGAATGCCTCATGTAGATCAGATAAACGGTGTTCAATAGAAGAAGAGGAATGCAGATCACATTCAAACACGTGTTGTCCAAAAGAAACAGTGAACCCTAATGCCTCTAAACGTTTTTTCGCCTGAGCCATTCCTTCTTTTGATAAAATGCTGGCACTTCGACTTGGAGCAATTACCCGAATGTGGCTTCCCTTTTTTAAAGCAGATGGTGTACGCATAAATCATTCATCCTTTCCTTCACATATTTTCCATTATATCGGATCAAAACGCTCCAGTCTGTAAAAGCTAAAAGAAAGCAGCAGACCGTGCGTTTCAGACGAGCTGTGCAAAGGGTATGGAAAAGAAAAAGACAGAATGAGGCGGAGAATGTGAAAAAGAGGAGACTGGAATTTCTATTTTTATATTTCATGATATTTGGGGCATATGTGGTGTTTTGGTGGCCAGTGCCGGCGTGGGGTTTTCAGCTTTACGCAGCTAGTTACATCGCCATCATTTTATTTAGTATTATTTCGCTTATGCTAGAGAACCGGACATCACAGCACACGCTGTTATGGATGTATGTACTGATCTTTTTCCCGATCATCGGCTATATGTTTTATTTGTTCTCGGGGCAGCTTTATGTCAAAGGACATTTGTTTAAATCAAAGAGAATGTATAACCGAGAAAAATTACGCAGAATATCAGAGCTTGAGAGTAAGCCGGATGAGACGCGTTTAACCGATAATCAGCGTGCTTTTTTTCATTACACAGAAAAAGCGACAGGGATGCATGTAAATACAAATAGTGATATGGAGATTTTAAAGAATGGAGAGGAAACCTTTCCACGTATTTTTGAAGAATTAAAAAAGGCAAAAACGTTCATCCATATAGAATATTACATGTTCAAATCTGATTTCCTCGGACACCGGATGATGGAGATCCTGATTGAAAAAGTGAAAGAAGGAGTAGAGGTTCGATTCATCTATGATGCGGCTGGCAGCATTCGCTTCTCACGAAAAGATATTAAACGATTGAAGCAGGCGGGAATAAAGGTCGCTCCTTTTCTACCATTAAAATACGGATTCTTTAATCAAAAATTCAATTTCCGAAATCACCGAAAAATCGTGATTATTGATGGAGAAACAGGATTTGTTGGCGGGCTCAATGTCGGGAAGGAATATGTAGGACGCGATGAAAACATCGGCTTTTGGCGTGACACGCATACGATGTTAAAGGGTGAAGCCGTTCAGACACTTCACTCCATATTTATGCTGGACTGGGAGTATGTATCAGATGAAGTGTTAATTGATGATCCGAAGTATCACACCCCGCATCCTGTGACAGGAGAAGATGTCATTCAGGTCGTGCCGACTGGACCTGATATGAAGGAAAGTATGAGTGATTTATATGACGCACTCATTTCGAATGCACAGCAATTTGTTTGGATTGCGACGCCTTATTTTGTCCCAAATGAATCCATTCGCACAGCGTTAAAAATTGCGGCGACAAGAGGGGTGGATGTGCGTGTGATGGTGCCTGAGATTAATGATGGATTTCTCACGCAATACGCCACACGATCTTATTTTTCTGAACTTTTGAAAGAGGGCATCAAGGTGTATCACTATCAAAAAGGATTCATGCATCAAAAGGTCATGATTGCAGATGGAGAGCTTGCCTCTGTCGGAACGGCCAATGTTGATATGAGAAGCTTCCAACTCAATTTTGAGGTCAATGTCTTTACAGCGGCAAAGAAACCGATCGAGCAATTGATGGCTCATTATGAGGAAGATATGAAAGAATGTGAGCAAATGGGGCCGGTTCATTTTTATAAAAGGGGCTTAAAGGAACGTTTAAAGGAATCGTTTGCGCGATTGTTTTCAGGTGTATTGTGAGGGCTTCCAGGGAAAGAAATCATTTCCTGATCTAGTAATTCGATAATGATTCCTCTATAATTGAAAATGATTATCAATTATAGAGGAAGTGAGGTTCTTTTACATATGCTAAAACGCTTTTTTGCCTATTACAGGCCCTATCGTGGTCTGTTCTTTTTAGATTTCTTTTGTGCTGTGGCCGTCGGACTCATGGAACTAGGTTTCCCGCTGATCGTGAACTACTTCATTGATACATTATTACCAACAGGGAACTGGACGGTCATTGCCTGGACCGCACTTGCGCTGTTTGTCATTTACGCACTCAGCTCAGTGATGCAATTTATTGTGTCGTATTGGGGGCACATGCTTGGCATCAATATTGAAACAGATATGAGGAAGAAGCTGTTTGATCATTTTCAGCGTCTGTCCTTCAAATTTTTCGATAACAACAAAACAGGCAAACTCATGTCACGGATGACAAATGACCTCATGTACATTGGTGAGGTGGCTCATCACGGACCTGAGGATTTGTTTATTGCGATTATGACCATTCTTGGCGCCTTTGCCGTCATGCTCATGATTAATTGGCAGCTTGCCATTTTAACCTTCTTGATTATGCCAGTCATCATCTGGTTAGCCCTTCATTTTAATAAAAAAATGACACAGGCGATTACACAGCTGAACAATGACATTGGAGACTTTCATGCAAGGGTTGAAAACAATATTGGCGGTATTCGTCTTGTTCAAGCCTTTGCGAACGAACATTTCGAGAAAAAGCGCTTTGCTGAAAATAACAACCGCTTTCGAAAAGCGAAACTTCTTTCCTATAAAATTATGTCAGTTAACGGATCAATCAGCTATATTCTCACAAGGCTTGTGACGCTGTTTGTCCTTCTGGCAGGTACATGGTTTGTCCTTCAAGGTCAATTAACGGCAGGCGGATTTATTGCCTTTGTCTTGATCACAAATGTGTTATTCAGACCAATTGATAAGATCAACACGGTGATTGAAATGTATCCAAAAGGCATTGCCGGTTTTAAAAGCTATGTTGATTTGCTTGAAACAGAGCCAGATGTGAAGGATACAGAAGGAGCACGTGATATTTACGGATTGAAAGGTGAAATTGAGTATCGAAACGTGACATTTGGCTACGATGAGCACAGTCATGTATTGAAGGATATCAACTTAAAGATCAAACAAGGGGAAACTGTTGCGTTTGTCGGGCCATCAGGAGCGGGGAAATCGACCATTTGTAGTCTGCTGCCTCGTTTTTATGATGTGGACGAAGGAGACATCACCATTGATGGTGTGAGCACAAAATCGATGACCTTGTCCTCTTTAAGACAGCAGATTGGCATTGTGCAGCAGGATGTCTTTTTATTCTCAGGCACCATTCGTGAAAACATTGCGTACGGCAACCTAGAAGCGAGTGATGCAGACATTTGGGAGGCGGTGCGACGTGCTCATTTAGAGGAGCTCGTTCAGCGTTTTCCAGAAGGGTTGAATACGGTCATTGGTGAACGCGGCGTTAAGCTATCCGGCGGTCAAAAGCAACGCCTGTCAATTGCACGGATGTTTTTGAAAAACCCGTCTATTCTTATTTTGGATGAAGCGACGTCAGCACTTGATACAGAAACAGAAAAAGCGATCCAAGACGCACTAAGCGAACTGGCAGTCGGCCGGACGACACTCGTCATTGCTCACCGCCTTGCGACAATTAAACATGCAGACCGAATCATCGTCGTGACAGAGGAAGGCATTGAAGAACAAGGCCGTCACCAAGATTTAATTCAAATGGGCGGTGTATACAGCAGACTGCACGAAGCGCAGTTTGGTCATTGAAGAGAAGTGATTGAATGAGTCCAGCTATTAAGCTGGGCTCTTTTTCATATTGAGATATTTGCAACGCTGGCCATCAGTTTTACTGTCATCATATTTGGCCTGTTTAAGCTGTTAAATTGAAGTGTACTTTATTTTTAAATCTTAGCCCTTTTGAAAAAGGGCTTTTTTTGCTAGGATAGTAAAAACTCGTGTAGGAAGGATCTGATGGAATGAAGGGGCTTCGGCGTTTACAGAAGGGCGATAAAATAGGTATTTATTCTCCCTCAAGTCCAGCATCTGCTACCTCGCCTCTTAGGTATGAGCGGGCGAAGGAATGGCTTGAACAAAAAGGATTCATTGTGGTACCAGGATCATTAACAGGGAAAGAGGATCACTATCGTTCGGGAACGATTCAAGAACGAGCAGCTGAGCTGAATGAGCTGATGGCGAGAGCAGATTTGTCCTGTATCATGTCGATGATTGGAGGGACGAACTCGAATAGTTTGCTGCCTTATCTCGATTTTGAGCTGCTGAAGAAGCATCCGAAAATCATGATTGGTTATTCAGATGCGACGGCGATTCTTTTAGCGGCTTATGAAAAAACGGGTCTTCCTGTTTTTTACGGACCTGCACTTGTGCCGTCTTTTGGAGAGTTTGAACCATTTGTCAATCATACATATCAATCTTTCGAGGATATTCTCATTCATCCGCAGCCCATCCCATATCAGGTGAAAAAACCGCCCTTCTGGACGGAAGAACGGATCAACTGGGAAGAGAAAATACGAGAAAAAGAAAAACGTCCAAACGATTGGATGTGCGTCATTGAAGGGCAGGCAGAAGGCAGACTGATCGGCGGGAACCTAAATGCCATGTATGGCATATGGGGAAGTGAATTCATGCCTCAAATCCAAAAGGGCGATATTCTTCTCATTGAAGATTGTATGAAAACCGCCTCCATCGTCGAAAAGAACTTCTCTCTGTTAAAGATAAATGGTGTGTTTGAACGTGTATCTGGTATCCTCTTAGGGAAACATGAGCTGTTTGATGATGAAGGAACGGGCAAAAGGCCGCACGATCTTTTACTTGAAGTACTGGGAGATACAAAGAGGCCGCTCATTGCGGAATTTGACTGTGCTCATACGCACCCGATGCTCACGATGCCAATCGGTACACAGGTAAAAATGAATGCATCGTCAGGTGAGGTTTGGCTGACAGAAGCATGGATATAAGAAAAAGAGAGCAGCCCTAAGGCTGCCTTTCTTTATGAAGCATTCTCTTTTTCAAATGGTTGAAGAAGGTCTTGTGCCTCTTTTCCTTCTACCACGATTAAATAGTCTGATTCTAAATGAGTAAGCCTAAAGGTTTCTAGCTCTACGATGTTCTTAATGTTGCACATTGTTTTTTTAGAATATACATATAAACGATGCTGAGCGTGTTGGCACTTTTCGTATAGAGAAATAAGCTTATGTAAATTCAATGCTTTCGCAGCAATTCGGATTGAATAGATTTGTGACATCTTCATATCCTCCTGTTAAATACTTTCTCACAATAGCTTTGTTACCCCCGTTGTGATAGAGGTAAACCTTTCTCTACGATTTCCACTCAATGGTGCCCCCGCCCGTCCGCCGATTGCCTCTGATCGCTGACAGCTCCTCAACAAGACGGAGCAAGGCCTGATCCTTTTTCTTTGCCTCAATCATAAAATCCACATCACGACCATACGGCTTTAAAGCTTGAAAAAGTGGCAATACAAAGGACATCTCCACTCCATCCGCATGGCTTCGTATCGCCTTTTCTGATTTTGGTGAGGATAAGTGGATTTTAGGCGGTATGCCAGTATTTGCCCACGTGTCAAACACTCTTGGCAAAATGTCATCAAGTGCCGCATCATCATCTTTGTTTGCAATGTGATGGTGGTAATCAAATACAAACGGGATGCCATGCTTTTCACAAACATCAAGCGTTTCTAATGACGTATAGGTTTTGTCATCATTTTCAAGCGTCATTCTCGCCTTGATATGTGCAGGAAGCTGCTTTATATTTTCATCAAAACGCTGTAAAGCAGATGCCTTGTCGCCATATGCACCTCCGACATGAATGTTCATATAGCCTTCCTTTTCAAGCTTCATGGCCTCAAGCATTTCATAATGATAGGTCATATCGATGACGGCATTTTCTGTAATGGATGGCTTTGGACTTGTGAACAAAGTAAATTGATTGGGGTGAAAGCTCACTCGTAATCCGTGCCGCTTTACGAGTTGACCAATCTCTAGAAATTCTTTGCGAAAGGGTGTCACAAAGTCCCACCGCACCTCAGGATGGGTGGCGAGCGGGACAATCGAGCTTGAAAAACGGTAAAGCGGAATATCATGGGCAATCGCAAAATAAAGCGTTCTTAATGTATTGACGAGGTTGGCTTTCGTCGTTCGTAATAGAGCCTCTGTCCTCTCTTCCTTTGAGAGCTTACTGTATCTTGCAAAGGTCAGCGACTTGGCAGGTGAAGCTTCCCATAAAGTGACGGCGTTGGATACATAACCAAATCGATAACGCATAGGTCAACTCCTTTATAAAAAATACGAGAACAGGGCGCCTATCCACTCAATTGGACGCGTGAGAAGTGGGCGTTGTTTGTATTTTTCTTCAGTCATCAGTTCTGACACTTCCATGTGTTCACGAATCTTTTCCTCTACATGTGCGGTGAAGGTGGAATCATCAATGGCCACATCCACTTCTTCGTTGAAAAACAAACTTCGTTTATCAAAGTTCGCTGTACTGATCATACAACGGCTATGATCGATGAGAATGGCTTTCGCATGATAAAACCCTTTATAAAAACGATACACAAGACATCCAGCAGCAATCAGATCTTTCAAATAATGAAATCCAGCTTCTTTCACAAGCGGGTGATCTGCCTTCATTGGGATGATGATGTCGACAGTCACGCCTCGCTTCCGTGCGTCAAGAAGGGCGCTTAGAAGAGGAGCAGATGGAATAAAATAGGGCGTGCAGATGGTGATTTGCTTTTTCGCCTGTTGAATATCGTGAAGAAATAAGGCTTCTAAAGAAAAACCTGCCGTCGCACGTGTAGTGCACTGTAATGTTCCCGGTTCCAGTGTAGGAAAAACCTCGTATTGCAGCTGGTGAATACCAGATGACCGGTACAAATCATTCAGAAACACGTGCTGGAGGTCTGCGACAACCTGTCCTGTCATGCGCAGGTGATAGTCTTTCCAAATGCCAAACCTGCCGTTTTTCCCTACATATTCATCGCCGATATTAAACCCGCCAATGTAGCCGACCTTCCCATCGATCACCGTGATCTTCCGGTGATTTCTCATGTTCAAGCGATAAATGAAAAAAGGAAAACGTGGTTTGTTTAAAAAGTAAAATTGAATGCCACTTTTCTCGAGCATCTGAATGGATGTTTGATCAAATGGATAGGAGCCTAACCGATCAGTGAGCAAAAAAACCGAAACACCTTGCTCTGCTTTCGCTTTAAGTGCTTGCAGAATCCTTTGCCCAATCTTGTCGTTCTTTACAATAAAGAACATCATATGAATAGAAGAAGAGGCTTGCTGTATATCCGTAAGCAGCTGATCAAACAGTGGTTCGCCATCATGATAAAAAACTGCATCGCCGCTTGTTTGGTCAAAAGACCGTTCAAAAGCATGGGTAGAAAAATATTTTCTCCCTATATAAAGATCTAGCCTGACGAGTAGAACAATGACGAAGACGACGAGTAGAATGATCCATGCGATCATGAAGGTTCCTCCTTTTTTACATATGACGATAGTGTACCCAAATGGGCAAAAAATATTGACTGAATACTCATTCATTATTTATGATAGAGGTACAACATGGAAACGGAACAAAGTGGGTCTTGGGGAATGAAAGGGGGAGCAAGATGAATAGCCTTTTAATTGTTAACTTGATTGCATTTGCGGCAGTGACCGCTTACGCTGTGTATTTGTTTATTTATCTCATTCGAACACGAGCCGCGTATATTCGTCTTGGCAAAAAAGAAGAATTTCAGAAAGACATGAAAAAACGCTTAGAACGTGTTTGGGTGAATGTGTTTGGGCAAAAGAAACTGCTGAAGGACAAGAAGAGCGGCATCATTCATGTGCTGTTTTTCTATGGATTTATTTTAGTGCAGTTCGGAGCCCTTGATTTTATTATGAAGGGACTTGTTCCAGACAGCGGGCTACCATTAGGTCCGCTTTACGGTGTCTTTACGTTCTTCCAAGAGGTAGTCACACTTCTCATTTTAGTGGCGGTGGTTTGGGCATTCCATAGAAGATATGTCGAGAAGTTAGTCCGTTTAAAAAGGGGCTTTAAGTCAGGGCTTGTCCTTTTGTTTATTGGCGGATTGATGCTGACTGTATTACTGGGAAACGGAATGAACATCATTTGGCATGGGCACTCACTATCAGCAACTGAGCCAATTGCTTCCGGCATTGCTTTCTTGCTGGGCTGGCTTTCACCACTTGCGGCAACAATTGTGTTCTATGTCGCATGGTGGGTGCATCTTCTCATTTTACTGACGTTCTTAGTGTACGTCCCGCAGTCTAAGCATGCCCATCTCATCGCTGGTCCGGTCAACGTATTTGTCAGCAGATTGGACCCGCCAGGCAAACTGCAAAAAATTGATTTTGAAGATGAGACACAAGAAACGTTCGGCGTTGGGAAAATTGAAGACTTCCGTCAATCTCAGCTGATTGATCTTTACGCTTGTGTGGAATGTGGGCGCTGTACGAATATGTGTCCGGCGACAGGGACGGGGAAAATGCTGTCTCCAATGGATTTAATTTTACGATTAAGAGATCATTTAACAAATAAAGGGGCTGCCATTACTTCAAAGACACCGTGGGTTCCGCAGCTTGCTTTCAAACAGACGACAGGAAATCAACTGGCATTACAGGCAAGGGGAGCTGGAGCGGAAGAATCTGCGGCGAGCGCAATGTATCATCCTTCTCTCATTGGTGAGGTCATTACAGAAGAAGAAATCTGGGCATGCACGACCTGCCGAAACTGTGAAGATCAGTGTCCTGTCATGAACGAACACGTCGACAAAATCATTGATATGCGCAGATACTTAGTGCTGACTGAAGGAAAAATGGACGCAGATGCACAGCGTGCGATGACAAGCATCGAGCGCCAAGGGAACCCATGGGGATTGAACCGAAAAGAAAGAGAAAACTGGCGTGATCTAAGAGAAGATGTGCACGTACCGACAGTGAAAGAACTGAAAAAAGCAGATCAGACCTTCGACTATTTATTCTGGGTTGGATCGATGGGTGCATATGACAATAGAAGCCAAAAGATTGCTCTTGCCTTTGCAAAACTGCTCAATGAAGCAGGGGTTTCTTTTGCCATCCTAGGCAATAAAGAGAAAAACTCAGGTGATACACCGAGAAGACTTGGGAATGAATTTTTGTTCCAAGAGCTTGCTGCAAAAAACATCGAAGAATTCCAAAAAAATGACGTAACCAAAATCGTCACGATCGATCCGCATGCTTACAATTTATTTAAAAACGAATACCCAGACTTTGGACTTGAGGCAGAGGTGTATCATCATACAGAATTACTGGCAGAGCTAGTAAAAGAGGGGAAATTAACACCTATTCATGAAGTGAATGAGGTCATTACTTTCCACGATTCTTGCTACCTAGGCAGATATAACGAGGTCTATGATCCGCCAAGAGATATTTTAAAAGCCATTCCTGGTGTGACACTGAAAGAAATGGAACGGAATCGTGAATCGGGGATGTGCTGTGGTGCCGGCGGCGGCTTAATGTGGATGGAAGAAGAGACAGGTACTCGAATTAACACAGCGAGGACGGAGCAGGCCTTACAGGTACAGCCGTCCATCATCAGCTCAGGGTGCCCATATTGTTTAACCATGCTTGGGGATGGGACGAAAGCGAAGGAAGTAGAAGAGCAGGTCGGCACATTTGATGTCGCAGAACTTCTTGAAAAATCAGTGTTTGGCGAAACGAGAACGCAGGCTTCATAAAGGTGTCAGGCCGATGGATCGACTGTCCATCGGCCAGTGGACACCGATATTTTATGAACTGTCTAGCATTTATGTAAGCGGTAACAAATAGGAGGGGAAAGAAATGAGCACGACGGTCATTGTATCTGGGGCGAGAACACCATTTGGAAAACTAGGTGGAACTTTAAGTCGTTTGACTGCTGCAGAATTAGGCGGGATGACGATAAAAGCTGCGCTGGAAAGAGCCTCAAATGTTCATGAAGTGGATGAAGTCATCATGGGCAGTGTCCTTCAAGGAGGACAAGGTCAAATTCCTTCAAGACAGGCAGCTAGACATGCAGATCTTCCTTGGTCGGTTCCGACGCAAACCATCAACAAAGTCTGTGCTTCAGGAATGCGCAGTGTCACGACAGCCGATCAAATCATTCGAGCGGGAGATGCTAAGGTGATCGTGGCAGGCGGCATGGAATCCATGTCCCATGCTCCTTATCTTCTGAAAAAAGCACGATGGGGTTACAAAATGGGAGATGGTGCAGTACAAGATGCCATGATTTTAGATGGATTAACCTGTTCGTTTACAGGTGTTCATATGGGTGAGTATGGAAGCATGGCGGCGAAAGAGCTTGGCATTACACGAGAAGAACAAGACCTTTGGGCGTTAAGAAGTCATGAACGAGCCGTTGAGGCGCAAAAAAATGGCTTTTTTAAAAATGAGATCATCCCCGTTACTGTCAAGAATAAAAAAGGAGATCAGCTGATTTCAGAAGATGAAGCCCCGCGGCGTGATACGTCATATGAACGTTTGTCAAAACTGATGCCTGTTTTCGATCAGGCAGGTACGATCACCGCTGGCAATGCACCGGGTGTCAATGATGGTGCAAGTGCGCTTCTATTAATGAAAGACACATACGCCATGCAGCAAGGTGAAAAACCTATGGCAGTTGTGCTTGGGCATGCGCAAGTAGCAGTAGAGGCAAAGGACTTTCCGAAAACACCAGCCTATGCCATCGAAAAAGTGTTAAAGAAAACAGGGAAGCGAGTAGAGGATATCGATTTGTTCGAAATCAATGAGGCTTTTTCAGCGGTTGCATTGGCATGCGAAAAAATTCTTGGACTGGATCGGCGGAAAATGAATGTGAACGGAGGGGCAGTCGCGATTGGTCACCCGATTGGAGCAAGCGGAACACGTATTATATTGACCTTGATCCATGCACTCAGACAAAGAGGCGGCGGGATCGGCATTGCGGCAATTTGCAGCGGCGGGGGTCAAGGTGATGCGATCATGATCAAGGTGGATTAAAAGGGAGGCGTTCATTGTCATGAGTATAGAAGAGACCGTCATGGTCGTTGGGGCTGGGCAAATGGGCTCGGGTATTGCCCAAGTATTTGCACAGTCAGGTTATACCGTCCTGCTCCATGATACGGAAGAGGAGCAGATTCATCGAGCCATTTCCTCTATGACCAAACAATTGACGAAACGAGCAGAAAAAGGAAAGCTGGCACATCAGGCAGTCCGTGATATTACACAGCGACTGGCTGTTTCAACAGATTTAAAGGATGTACAGCAGACGCATTTAGTGATTGAAGCCGCATCTGAACAAATGAAGATCAAAAAACAAATCTTTGAAACCCTCGATCAATTTGCACCTGATGACACGATATTTGCGACAAATACGTCTTCCTTGTCGATCACAGAATTAGCAGCCGTGACGAAACGGCCTGAGAAAGTGATTGGCATGCATTTTATGAATCCAGTTCCCGTGATGAAACTTGTGGAAGTAATCCGTGCGCTACAAACGGATGATGCCACGTACCAATTTGTTTTTGACACCGCAAAGACATTAGACAAAACGCCAATTGAAGTGGAAGACTTCCCTGGGTTTGTGTCAAACCGTATTTTGATGCCGATGATCAATGAAGCCATTTACACCCTTTATGAAGGCGTGGCAGATGTAGAAAGTATTGACGGCATCATGACGCTTGGAATGAACCATCCAATGGGCCCGCTTCGTCTCGCCGACCTCATCGGGCTCGATACTTGTTTATTTATTATGAATACCCTTCACGAGGGTCTTGGAGATAGCAAATATCGACCTTGTCCTCTTTTGAAAAAATACGTGAACGCAGGCTGGCTGGGAAAAAAGACAAAGAGAGGTTTTTACACTTACCACGACCACTCATAGGGGGAGTCAAGATGGATGTGTTGCTGACAGAAAAACAACGTCTTTGGAGAAAACGAGTAGCAGAATTTGCACGCCAGCATGTATTCCCTGAAATAGAAGCGATGGAACAGGGCGTGTTCCCGAAAACGCTTTTAGCTGAAATGGGTCGGCAAGGCTTTTTAGGCATTCCGATCCCAGATAAGTATCATGGATTAGGGGCAGATTTCACAACCTATATCATGGCGATTCATGAATTTTCCAAAGTAAGTGCAACCATCGGTGTCATTGTATCCGTTCATACATCCGTTGTGACGATGCCGATTTTGGCGTTTGGAACGACTGAACAAAAAGAATCCTACGTTCCCAAGCTTGCGTCCGGGCAGAAGCTGGGCGCCTTTTGTCTAACTGAACCGAAGGCAGGATCAGATGCCTCTAGTATTCAGTTGAAAGCAGAGCGGGCAGACGATCACTATGTGTTAAATGGAACGAAAATTTTTATCACAAGCGGCGGTGAAGCGGAAGTCTATCTTGTATTTGCCGTGACAGACCCTGCTTCTGCTAAGAAAAATATATCAGCGTTCATTGTGGAGAAGGGGACACCAGGATTTACGATCGGAAAAGATGAGAAGAAAATGGGCCTGCATGGATCAAAAACAGTCACACTTCATTTTGACGGTGTTCGAATTCCAAAAAAACAGCTGCTCGGTGCAGAAGGAGAAGGCTTTCGGATTGCCATGTCTAGCTTAAATGCGGGGAGAATTGGCATTGCGGCTCAAAGCCTTGGTATTGCAGAAGCCGCATTAGCTGAGGCGGTCACGTATTTAAAGCAGCATCCAGCTGGCCTTGAAACGACCATTCGGTTGGGCGATCTGGGCACCAAGCTGGAAGCGGCAAAACTTCTTGTCTATCAAGCGGCTTCTTATAAAGAGGCCAATCGCCCTGTCACGAAGGAAGCGTCGATGGCGAAGTTATTTGCATCTAAAACAGCGGTTGATATTAGTACTGAAGTCATCCATTTGCTTGGTCTAGCCGGTTACACGAAGCAATACCGAGCAGAGCAGTACTTTCGTGATGCGAAAATTTGTGAGATTTATGAAGGAACAAGTGAAATACAAAGGCTGGTTATTTGTAAACAGCTAATATGAAGTGAGGTGGCTCATGATGCAGTTCCAATTAAGTGACGAACACGAAATGATACAAAAAATGGTGAGAGATTTTGCGAAAAATGAAGTGGAGCCAACAGCAGCAGAGCGAGATGAAACAGAATCGTATGATCCCGCTATTTTTCGTCAAATGGCGGAGCTTGGTTTAACGGGAATCCCTTGGCCAGAAGAAAATGGGGGGATTGGTAGTGATTATTTGGCCTATGTCATAGCGGTTGAAGAGCTCTCACGAGTGTGCGCCTCAACAGGCGTCACCCTATCTGCTCACACATCACTCGCCTCATGGCCAATCTATACATTCGGAACAGATGAGCAAAAGGAGACGTATTTAAAGCCGCTTGCAGAGGGACAGAAGATCGGCGCATACGCACTGACCGAGAGCGGCTCGGGCTCAGATGCCGGCGGAATGAAAACAACAGCAGTAAAAGCAGGGAATGAATACGTCTTGAACGGGGCAAAGATTTTTATTACCAATGGAGGCATTGCGGATTATTATATTGTGTTTGCTGTTACTGACCAGGATGCTTCATCGCGCAATACAACCGCTTTTATTGTAGAAAAAGAGACGCAAGGCTTCTCAATCGGCAAAAAAGAAAGCAAACTGGGCATCCGCTCATCGCCAACGACAGAAATCATCTTTGAAGACTGTCGTATACCCGAAAGGAACCGGCTTGGTCAAGAAGGCGAAGGTTTTAAGATAGCGATGATGACACTTGACGGCGGCAGAAACGGTATTGCCGCACAAGCTGTTGGCATTGCTCAAGGTGCTCTGGATGCAGCAGTCAATTATGCAAAGGAGCGTAAACAATTCGGCAAACCAATCATTCAGCAGCAAGGCATTGCTTTTAAGTTAGCGGATATGGCAACGGCAATTGAGGCCTCAAGACTGCTCACCTATCAGGCAGCATGGCTTGAAACGAAAGGGCTTCCGTATGGGAAAGAATCAGCTATGTCCAAGCTCTTTGCCGGTGATACAGCCATGAAGGTGACGACAGAAGCTGTACAAATCTTCGGCGGATACGGCTATACAAAGGATTACCCAGTTGAACGATACATGCGTGATGCGAAAATCACTCAAATCTATGAAGGTACACAAGAAATCCAGCGGCTGGTCATCTCACGGAAACTGCTAGATATGTAGAAACCAAGTAAAGACCACCTGATATGAGGTGGTCTGTTTTTGTATCAAATGTGAAATCTCTCCAATATGATCTCATATCACCTGATCACTATGGTAAAATTGGGAAAAGAACCAAAATGGAGGTTATCATGATGAACACAACATTTATTGGCATTTTAGGAATCGTCACGATGATCATATGGATTATGGTCTCCACAGAGCTTTCAAAGTCTCCAAAAAGGAAGGAAGAAAAAGAAAACAGCCGCAGAAAACTCATTGTACTCGTGTCTGCGGGCACTTTATTCACCGTACCTTTGGTTTTTTCACTCATTCAGAATATCCAGCTGTAACATATCCATTCGACTAAACCGCTGCTGTCTGTTTTAATTTCACCCATTTGAAAAAAACAAAACGGACAAGCGGTCCCATAATCAACATTTGCAAAGGGAACGCCAACATGACATTATGACCGAAAATCGTTAAGTAATCAGATAGAATCGATTGTGTTTGAAATCCTGTGCTGATGCTTTGAACGACATATCCGCATAATGACATGAGACACACCATCCCAAACACGATAAAGATAGAAAGAGTGAGAATAAAATAGATTTTCTTGCCTTTTGGGGCAAAACGGTTGGCTGCTTTTTTTGCTGAAGGCCCAACAATACACATCTCAATCAACAACGTGATGGCAAAACCGATCACATAGGTGAGTACACCTTCTAACCATGTCATATGTCCAAGCCGTCCATTTAGAAATAGGTTATAAAAGAACATCACTGAAAACATACAAAAACACATCAAGACACCAAATTGTATATCTTCTTTTTTTGTCATTGGCAATTCGATCAACCTCTCAAAATTAGTCTTTTTATTATAGATTTCTGTTTCAATTCGTCGTAAGTGAACATTTTGTGAAGGAATAAATCCCCTTTTTTAAGAAGAGTAAATGGCTTTGTATTCATCAAAAGAGAAGACAAAAAAGCATGCAAAACGTGTGCTCCACACATGAATTATGCCAATTCGGCGCAAATGATTGACCGCTAGAGGCTCCTCTTGTGAAAAAATCAAAAATTAACATCAATAAAGGTGGCATAAACTCCCCTAATTTGTTTATAATGAGAGGTATGGTTTGTCGTAAGAATAAGGTATAAATACTTATTATTTCACTGATAAATGGATACATACATGTAATAGAAAGGGAGTGTCTGACCTTGAGTTTGAAAGAATACTCACAGGAACAGCTCAAACAAATGTCTTTAGTTGAACTTGCTTATGAAATTTTCAGAGACAGCAAAACGCCGATTACGTTTTCCGAGTTAATAGATGAAATGGTCCGTTTACAAGGGATACAAAAATCTGATCTTGATGATCGACTTGCTCAATTTTATACAGACTTAAATATAGATGGCCGCTTTATTTCGTTAGGTGATCAGAGATGGGGACTTCGCAGCTGGTATCCAGTTGATCAAATTGAAGAAGAAGTTCAGCCAGCTGTGAAAACAAAAGCGAAAAAGAAAAAAACAAAAGCTGCTGTCGTTGAAGAAGACTTCGATGATATTGAAGAGGAAGAAGAAATCGACGAGCTTGAAGAAGATCTTGATCTTGTTGAAGACGACGAGGACCTTGACCTAGATGATGAAGAAATCGATGAAGAGATAGAAGACTTCGACGAAGATGATGATGAAGATGATGACGGCTTAACGGAAATTGATGAAGACGATTTAGACGATGATGAGGAAGACAAATAACCCTCACAAACCGGTCCTGAAAACAGGACAAAACCGTCTTGACTTTCCAGAGCGAACTATGTAGTATGTATTTTGGGCTCTCTAAAAAAGAGTACGTAAAGATACGTTCATTTACGCTCCCTTTCATTTATTTGAAAGGGAGCTTTCTTATTTTTCAAGAGATTTAGGGATACACTCTAAAAGGATGAAGCTGTGCATGTCTAGTCATGCAAGGGTAAAAAAGAGAGGAGCATACGAAATGACAAAGTATATTTTTGTAACAGGAGGAGTTGTTTCCTCACTTGGAAAAGGGATCACGGCTGCATCGTTAGGCCGCCTTCTGAAAAATAGAGGGATGGATGTCACCATTCAAAAATTTGATCCATATATCAACGTAGACCCAGGGACAATGAGTCCATACCAGCACGGTGAGGTATTTGTCACAGACGACGGTGCTGAAACAGACCTTGACTTAGGTCACTACGAGCGTTTCATTGACATTAACTTAAATAAGTACAGCAACGTTACAACAGGTAAAATCTACTCTACTGTTTTGAAGAAAGAGCGCCGCGGCGACTACTTAGGTGGAACAGTACAGGTTATTCCCCACATTACAAATGAAATCAAAGACCGTGTGTACCGTGCCGGGAAAGAAACGGGTGCAGATGTGGTCATTACAGAAATCGGTGGAACAGTAGGAGACATCGAATCCCTTCCATTCCTTGAAGCGATTCGTCAAATGAAGAGTGACATCGGCCGTGAAAACGTGATGTACATTCATTGTACTCTTGTTCCTTACATCCGTGCTGCAGGCGAACTGAAAACAAAACCAACACAGCATAGTGTAAAAGAACTTCGTAGTCTAGGTATTCAGCCAAACGTCATTGTGGTCAGAACTGAAATGCCATTGGCACAAGACATGAAGGACAAAATTGCGCTATTCTGTGATATTGATACGAAAGCAGTCATCGAATGTCAGGATGCAGATACCCTTTATTCGATTCCGCTTGATTTACAAAAACAAGGATTAGACAAGCTTGTATGTGAGCACATGAAGCTTGACTGTCAAGATGCGGACATGACGGAGTGGACGGCGCTTGTTGATAAAGTGCAAAACCTTTCAAAACAAGTCACAATTGGTCTTGTAGGGAAATATGTTGAGCTGCAAGATGCATACATTTCTGTCGTTGAATCACTTCGTCATGCGGGCTATGCATTTGATGCGGATGTTCAAATCAAATGGATCAACGCAGAAGAAGTCACAGCAGAAAATATGGCTGATTTCGCTCAAGATGTAGACGGCATTATTGTTCCTGGAGGCTTCGGAGACCGCGGAGTAGAAGGGAAAATCATTGCAACACAATATGCGCGCGAAAACAAAGTGCCATTCTTTGGAATCTGCTTAGGTATGCAAGTCGCATCTATCGAATATGCGAGAAACGTACTAGGTTTAGAGGGAGCACATTCCGCTGAAATTGATCCAGAAACAGCATTCCCAATCATCGACCTTCTTCCAGAACAGAAGGATGTTGATGACTTAGGTGGAACACTTCGCCTCGGCCTATACCCTTGTAAATTAAACGAAGACTCAAAAGCATTTGCTGCATACAATGACGAAGTCGTGTACGAACGCCACCGTCATCGCTATGAGTTTAATAACGAATTCAGACAGCAAATGGAAGCAGCAGGTTTTGTCTTCTCTGGTACAAGCCCAGACGGACGCCTTGTTGAAATCATTGAACTGAAGGATCACCCATGGTTCCTTGCTTCTCAGTTCCACCCAGAATTCATTTCAAGACCAACAAGACCACAGCCGTTATTTAGAGATTTCGTTGGTGCTTCACTACAGGCATCTGAATCAAAATAAAACAAAAAACTGCCGAGAATATCATCTTCTCGGCAGTTTTTTTTATTCATATTCCTCAACGATTTCTTTCACAGTAAACGATAGAGCATGGTAGACATATAAGCAGGTCATCAGTGCAGGATAGCCGAACCTTGTTCCATCTTCAGCAGGCACAAGTGGTTTTTTGAGCTGAAAATCAATGTGGACATCACAATGCTCTTCAATAAATGATGTCTCCTTTTGTGCAGGGCCGACACCGACAATAGGTGTGCCTTGTTCGTGCAGCTCTTTGACAAGGGATTGAATCTCTTGATCTTCTGGATCTGAATAAAATAAAAGCACCCTGTCACTTGGATGAAGTATGCTGCGCTCCTTTTGATCCAGCGGCAGAACCTTCGCACCCGGAAACGGCTCCTTGCTCTCAGATGCCTCTAAGGCTACAGCCGCCAGTTCATTCTTGCCATGAAAATACACGGCATGTCCACTGACAACGGCCTGAGCAAGAAGGCGTGCACCGTCTTCGATCGCTTCGGCCTGCTTATCTCCAATACGTGAAAAAATACCTGATAATTGGGTAGTGAAAATTTTTAACAAGACTCATTTCCTCCTTCTGTCAGATCATTTTATAATAGAATATAAAGAGAATATTAGGAAAAATGCTCAGAAAATGTCGTAAAGTAAACTATTATAATTAAAGGAAATGTGAAAATCAAACAGAATTATTTAACAACAGCTCTTTTTATGGCGAAAAATGAAAGCAATGGGGTGTAACAGATGAATGAGAAAATTTTAATTGTCGATGATCAGTACGGTATTAGAATATTGCTGAATGAAGTGTTTCATAAAGAAGGCTATCAAACCTTTCAAGCCGCTAACGGACTACAGGCATTAGATATTGTGAAAAACCATAGACCAAACCTTGTCCTGCTTGATATGAAAATTCCCGGAATGGATGGCATTGAGATTTTAAAACGCATGAAATTAATTGATGAAGACATTCGCGTGATCATTATGACAGCTTATGGCGAACTAGATATGATTCAAGAGTCTAAAGAGCTCGGTGCATTAACGCATTTTGCTAAACCATTTGATATTGATGAAATCCGTGATGCAGTAAAAGAATACTTGCCGCTCGAAACAAATGGCTAGATGGAAATGATTGAATCAAGTCATTCTGTTGCCGATTTGTCGAATAATTGGTATTCTAGATAAGAAGAAAGCGATCTGACTTTGAAAGTTTACATATGGCGAGAAATTCTGGTCATGCTAGGGTGGAGAGCTTTTTTTAGTAAGCAAATTAGCTACATAGGGAGGATTTTTCATCATGCCTTTAGTTTCAATGACAGAAATGTTGAAAGACGCAAAGGAAAAAGGTTACGCTGTTGGACAGTTTAACTTAAATAACTTAGAATTCACGCAAGCGATTTTACAAGCTGCTGAAGAAGAGAAATCTCCAGTTATCTTAGGAGTATCTGAAGGAGCAGGACGCTACATGGGCGGCTTCAAAACAGTTGTCGCAATGGTAAAAGCGTTAATCGAAGAATATAATGTAACAGTTCCTGTTGCGATTCATTTAGATCACGGTTCAAGCTTTGAATCTTGTGCAAAAGCGATTCATGCAGGATTTACTTCTGTGATGATTGATGCTTCTCACCATCCATTTGATGAGAACGTAGCGACAACTGCAAAAGTAGTTGAGCTTGCACATTTCCACGGTGTATCTGTAGAAGCAGAGCTTGGAACTGTTGGTGGACAAGAAGACGACGTCATCGCTGAGGGCGTTATTTATGCTGATCCAAAAGAGTGCCAAGAGCTTGTAGAACGTACTGGTATTGACTGCCTTGCGCCTGCACTAGGTTCAGTTCATGGTCCATACAAAGGTGAACCAAACCTTGGTTTCGCTGAAATGGAAGAAATCGGTAAAACAACTGGACTTCCACTTGTTCTTCACGGCGGAACAGGTATCCCAACTGCTGACATCAAGCGTGCGATTTCACTTGGTACAGCAAAAATCAATGTAAACACTGAAAACCAAATTGCTTCTGCGAAAGCAGTTCGCGAAACACTTGCTGCAAAAACAGAAGAGTATGATCCACGTAAATATCTTGGACCAGCTCGTGACGCAATTAAAGCGACTGTTATCGGCAAAATGCGTGAATTTGGTTCTTCTAACCAAGCATAATTTGATGAGAACCGAAAGCCGCCTGAGTCACAGGCGGTTTTCTCCATATCATGAGAAAGCGCAATCAAATTTACATTTCAGACAATTTATTGATAGGAGAGTGGCACAGTTATGTTATTTTTCGTAGACACAGCGAATATCGCAGACATCAAAGAGGCACACGAGCTTGGCATTTTAGCAGGCGTGACAACAAACCCTAGTTTAGTAGCGAAAGAAAAGGACGTATCGTTCCACGACCGCCTTCGTGAAATCACTGACGTGGTATCAGGTTCAGTTAGTGCGGAAGTCATTTCCCTCAAAGCAGAAGAAATGATCGAAGAAGGAAAAGAGCTTGCTGCTATTGCACCAAATATCACAGTGAAAATCCCAATGACAACAGACGGTCTTAAAGCAGTCAAAGCGTTAACAGACCTTGGGATTAAAACAAACGTCACGTTGATTTTTAGTGCAAACCAGGCACTTCTTGCAGCTAGAGCTGGTGCGACGTATGTCTCTCCATTCCTCGGCCGCTTAGATGACATTGGCCAAAATGGTCTTGATCTCATTAGTGAAGTGAAAACCATTTTTGATGTTCATGGATTAGATACACAAATCATTGCTGCATCCATTCGTCACCCGCAACATGTGACAGAAGCTGCGCTTAGAGGTGCTCATATCGGCACAATGCCGCTGAAAGTCATCAAGCAGCTGACAAAACACCCATTAACGGATGCAGGCATTGAGCAATTTTTAGCAGACTGGAATAAATAAGTGATTGTGGCAGACGGATACGCATCCGTTTGCCGCAGTTTTCCTTAAATACGCTAAGAAATGTTTTGTGCAAAGAAGAGAACATCACAGCCTCGCAAAGCTTCGATTATTTTTCTTCCGACAAATTTCGTTTAACCTGTATTCTTTCTCTTGATATTGGCTAAATTTTGGACAAGACCTTTTAAAGCGCGACATCCACAAACAGTATAACTCCAACAGTGATCTTCTTTAAGAAGGGAGACAAATATGGAAAAGTTAAACATTGCCGGCGGTGACCCCTTGCGCGGGACCGTACATATTAGTGGTGCGAAAAATAGTGCTGTGGCACTGATTCCTGCCACGATTCTCGCTGATTCTCCAGTAACCATTGAAGGCCTTCCGCATATTTCAGATATTGACACATTACGAGATCTGTTAGAAGAGATTGGCGGAAAGGTCACGTTTGAAAAAGGTGAGATGGTTGTCAATCCTGCCTCCATGATCAGTATGCCGCTTCCTAATGGGAAAGTGAAGAAACTACGGGCATCTTATTATTTAATGGGCGCTATGCTCGGTAGATTCAAGCAGGCTGTCATTGGATTGCCAGGGGGATGTCACTTAGGACCTAGACCGATCGATCAGCATATCAAAGGCTTTGAAGCACTTGGAGCCGAGGTGACAAACGAACAGGGTGCGATTTATTTGCGCGCTGAAAAATTAGTCGGAGCCCGTATTTATCTTGATGTTGTCAGTGTAGGTGCGACCATCAACATCATGCTGGCAGCCGTGCTAGCTGAAGGGAAAACAGTGATAGAAAATGCCGCAAAAGAACCCGAAATTATTGATGTAGCGACACTGCTTGCAAGCATGGGAGCTAAAATCAAAGGTGCGGGGACGGATGTGATTCGGATCGAAGGTGTGGAATCTCTTCACGGCTGCAGGCATTCCATCATCCCTGACCGCATAGAAGCAGGTACATTTTTAATTGCAGGTGCAGCGATGGGGGATGAAGTTGTGCTTGATAATGTGATCCCAACTCATTTAGAATCAATTACGGCGAAACTTAGAGAGATGGGATTCACAATTGAAACAAGCAACGATCAAATGCTGATCGTTGGCAGAAATGAAGGACTCAAGCCTGTCGATATCAAAACCCTTGTGTATCCGGGCTTTCCGACCGATCTTCAACAGCCGATGACGGCTTTGTTAACAAAGGCGAAAGGCACGAGTGTCGTGACAGATACCATTTACTCTGCCCGTTTTAAACACATTGACGAATTGCGTCGAATGGGTGCTAATATGAAGGTGGAAGGAAGATCTGCCATTATTACAGGTCAAACGCAGCTTCAAGGTGCAAAGGTCAAAGCAAGTGATCTGCGAGCAGGTGCTTGTCTCGTTGTTGCAGGGTTAATGGCAGACGGTGTGACCGAAATCACAGGGCTTGAACATATAGACAGAGGATATAGTATGCTTGAGGAGAAGCTTGAAGGCTTGGGTGCAACCATCTGGCGTGAAAAGCTGAATGACCAAGAAATAGAAGAACTTCAAAATTCATAAGGCTTTGACTGTGAGAGGAGATTTGGACAAAAATGGAAAGAAGTTTATCGATGGAACTAGTACGGGTGACAGAAGCAGCTGCATTAAAATCTGCTCGTTGGATGGGTAGAGGTTTAAAAGACGAAGCGGATGATGCTGCAACAAGTGCCATGCGTGATGTATTTGATACGATTCCGATGAAGGGAACTGTGGTCATCGGCGAGGGAGAAATGGACGAAGCGCCAATGCTTTATATTGGGGAAAAGCTTGGAAACGGATATGGACCTCGCGTGGATGTCGCTGTTGATCCATTGGAAGGAACAAATATTGTGGCAAGCGGCGGCTGGAATGCTTTAGCTGTTATCGCTGTTGCAGATCATGGCAACTTGCTGAATGCACCTGATATGTACATGGATAAGATCGCAGTAGGTCCAGAAGCGGTAGGCTGCATCGACATTGAAGCGCCTGTCATTGACAATCTTCGTGCTGTTGCAAAAGCGAAAAACAAAGATATTGAAGATGTTGTTGCGACAATTTTAAACAGAGAGCGACATGAAAAGATCATTGCTGAGCTGAGAGAAGCTGGAGCAAGAATCAAGCTGATCGATGATGGTGACGTTGCAGGAGCCATTAATACAGCATTTGATCACACAGGTGTTGATATTCTATTTGGTTCAGGTGGAGCGCCTGAAGGTGTCCTTTCTGCTGTTGCGTTAAAAGCACTTGGTGGAGAAATCCACGGTAAGCTTCTTCCACAAAATGAAGAAGAGCTGAGACGCTGTGAGAAAATGGGACTGGATGTTGGAAAAGTCCTCAGAATGGAAGACCTCGTGAAAGGCGATGACGCCATTTTTGCAGCGACAGGTGTAACAGATGGCGAGTTATTAAAAGGTGTTCAATTTAAAGGCTCTGTTGGAACAACACATAGTGTTGTCATGCGTGCGAAATCAGGTACTGTTCGGTTCGTCGATGGCAGACACAGTTTAAAGAAAAAACCGAATCTTGTCATTCGTCCGTAATCTGAAAGCGGGTATTCTTTACCCGCTTTTCATATAGGTGTCAAATATATATCATTTTCTTTTTAAAGTTGAATATTCCCTGCAAATGAGGTAAAACTAAAGAGTGCTGCGAAATTTTCTGCGAATTTACTTCTTTTAAGCTTCAACAAGTTTAAATACTGCCGCATCATGACGATATACTCATTATCCTTCTCTATGTTGACAAAGCTCAATTTCACATTGTTCCTATCTTTACGATAAAACGAGTGGGAGCGTTACCATGAGAGCGAGGTCATTCCAACAAAAACGGAATTAAAAGCTAATCAAATACAATGGTCATGCATTTGTAACGAAATACATTGACTAGAAAAGTGTGGTGTCCATATTGAAAGATGTTTCGATTTCATCTTTGGAAAATATGAAATTAAAAGAGCTGTATGAGTTAGCAAAAAAGTACAAAATCTCTTATTACAGCAAACTAACAAAAAAAGAATTAATTTTTGCCATCTTAAAGGCGAATGCTGAGCAAGAGGATCTCTTATTTATGGAAGGGGTTCTAGAAATTATTCAGTCAGAGGGATTTGGTTTCTTAAGACCAATTAACTACTCCCCAAGTTCTGAAGACATTTATATTTCAGCTTCACAAATCAGACGCTTTGATTTAAGAAATGGTGATAAGGTGTCTGGAAAGGTACGACCTCCAAAAGAGAATGAACGCTACTATGGCCTCCTTCATGTCGAAGCGGTAAATGGGGACGACCCAGAATCAGCTAAGGAACGTGTTCACTTTCCTGCACTCACGCCGCTATTCCCTGATCGTCAAATGATTCTTGAAACACAGCCTAATCACCTGTCTACTAGAATTATGGATATGATGGCGCCAGTTGGGTTTGGGCAACGTGGTTTAATTGTTGCACCGCCTAAGGCTGGGAAAACCATTTTGCTCAAAGAAATTGCCAACAGCATCTCTGAAAATCATCCAGAGGCAGAACTGATTGTTCTTCTTATTGACGAACGTCCAGAGGAAGTAACAGATATCGAACGTTCTGTTGCAGGGGATGTTGTTAGTTCAACCTTTGACGAAGTACCGGAAAACCACATTAAAGTAGCAGAGCTTGTATTAGAGCGTGCGATGCGTCTAGTTGAACATAAAAAAGATGTCATCATCTTAATGGACAGCATCACAAGGCTTGCTCGTGCATACAACCTTGTCATCCCGCCAAGCGGCCGAACGCTTTCCGGCGGTATTGATCCAGCGGCTTTCCACCGTCCAAAACGCTTCTTTGGTGCTGCGCGTAACATCGAAGAAGGTGGGAGCTTGACCATTTTAGCTACTGCACTTGTTGATACGGGATCGCGTATGGACGATGTGATTTATGAAGAGTTTAAAGGAACAGGAAACATGGAGCTCCATTTAGATCGTTCTCTTGCAGAAAGAAGAATTTTCCCAGCCATCGACATTCGTCGTTCCGGTACAAGAAAAGAAGAACTGCTTGTGCCTAAAGAACATCTTGATCGTCTATGGGCGATGAGAAAATCAATGTCAGATACACCTGATTTCGCTGAGAAATTCATGCGCAAAATGAGAAAAACAAAGACAAACCAAGAATTTTTCGATATTTTAACGCAAGAGTGGAAACAAGCAAATATGTCTGCATCAAGAAGATAGCTTCCTGAAAAAATACATTTGCAATCATAGACTCACACTGTTATAATTTTATCATGTGCGTTTCAGAATTTATTCTGAGATATTAACTCTGTTTCCGAATTGGATTCAGGGCGGAAGGAGATGACAGTAGATGAAAACAGGAATTCATCCTAACTACAAAAAAGCTACAGTCAAATGCGCTTGTGGAAATGAGTTTGAAACTGGATCAGTAAAAGAAGAGGTACGCATCGAGATTTGCTCTGAGTGCCATCCTTTCTATACAGGCCGTCAAAAATTCGCTTCTGCTGATGGACGTGTTGACCGCTTTAACAAAAAATACGGTCTTAAGTAATAATAGATACAATAAACAGGCAGGAATCCGTTCTTGCCTGTTTTTTTACGTGGATTGATGGAACTTTAAAACGGGGGAGAAGACCTTATGTATGTGATGAAACAAAGCGGTTGGCTTGAAGTCATCTGCGGAAGTATGTTTTCTGGAAAGTCGGAAGAATTGATTCGGAGAGCCAAAAGAGCCACCTTTGCCAAACAAGAAGTAAAAATATTCAAACCAGCGATTGATAACCGGTATAGCACAAGCTCAGTTGTGTCACATAACGGTTCATCCGTCGATGGGATTGCAGTAACCTCACCAAAAGACATAATAACGCACATATCAGAACGAACCGATGTCATTGGCATTGATGAGGTGCAATTTTTTGATGAGACAATCATTGATATTGTCACTCAGTTGGCTGATAAAGGCTACCGAGTCATTGTTGCAGGCCTTGATCAAGACTTCAGAGGAGAGCCATTTGGTGTTGTTCCGCATTTAATGGCATGTGCAGAGCTTGTAACAAAACTTCAAGCAGTTTGTTCGGTATGCGGCTCCCCAGCGAGTAGAACACAACGCTTGATCGACGGTAAACCCGCATCCTATGATGATCCCATTATTTTAGTAGGTGCGCAGGAATCATACGAAGCACGATGCAGACATCACCATGAAGTACCAAAACTAGATGTTGGTACAACACTTGACAATTAAAAAAATAGCAAATGCCGCTGTGTTTCGTTTTTCGAGTTTTTGGCTGAACACCCATCATTTGTACTTAAATAAATTAAATAACGCTACGAAAAAATTATCTAATTTTCAACGCTTGCGTTTTGGTATAAGCAGGCATAAAATGACTAACTGTAGTGTAAAGCATTTAAACGAAAAGTTCGATTTCTTGTCATAATTTTTTGATTAAGGATTTTTCTCCTTGATCGTTCTTTGTATTAATAGTTCACTTTATTTATATTTTAGAAAGAGGGTAGTTTTTGATGAACAACGTGAAGAAAACAAAAGAAGGGTACCTCGAAACCACTTTGACAGGTAAAGATGTATTATCGATTCCAACGTTGAACAAAGGCGTTGCTTTCTCTGAAGAAGAAAGACAAGAGCTTGGACTAGAAGGCTTACTTCCTCCAACTGTTCTGACTTTAGAACAGCAAGCAGAGAGAGCATACAAGCAATTTCTAGCTCAGCCAGATCGTCTTCGTCAAAACGTATACTTAAGTGATTTGCAAAACCGTAACGAAGTATTGTTCTATAAGCTTCTAACGGACAAGCTTCGTGAAATGCTTCCTGTTGTTTACACACCAACTGTTGGTGAAGCGATTCAAGAATACAGCCATGAATACAGAAGACCTCATGGTGTCTACCTTTCAATCGACAACATTGACGGCATTGAGAAAGCATTTGAAAACTTACATGCAACAGCAGGCGACATCGACCTCATCGTAGCAACTGACTCTGAGAGTATTCTTGGAATTGGTGACTGGGGTGTTGGTGGTATCAACATCGCAATTGGTAAACTAGCTGTTTACACGGCTGCAGCAGGAATTGATCCAAGCCGCGTGATTCCAGTTGTATTAGATGTTGGAACTAACAATGAAAAATTATTAAATGATCCATTGTACATTGGGAACCATCACAAACGTGTACAAGGTGAAAAATACGAAGAGTTCATTGATGCGTATGTAAAAGCAGCACTTAAATTCTTCCCGAAAGCATTGCTTCACTGGGAAGACCTTGGAAACAAAAATGCGCGTAACATCATGAAAAAATACAACGACAACATCTTAACATTTAATGATGATATCCAAGGTACTGGTGCCATTACTTTAGCGGGTGTTCTTGCAGCTGTCAAGAAAACTGGTACTCAATTGAAAGATCACCGTGTGATGATTTTCGGAGCTGGATCAGCTGGAATCGGAATCGCCGATCAAATGCGTGACACAATGGTTCTTGAAGGTCTAAGTGAAGAAGAAGCAAACAATGCATTCTGGACGTTAGACTACAGAGGATTGCTAACAGATCAGTTTGAAGATGAAGTGCTTGATTTCCAAAAACCATACCTTCGTTCTTCTGATGAAGTAGAAGGCTGGGCTCGTGATGAAAAAGGACAAATCTCATTTGCTGAAGCTGTTCGCAAGGTGAAGCCAACCATTCTTATTGGTACATCAGGTCAAGGCGGCGCATTCACTGAAGAAATTATTAAAGAAATCGCAGCTCATACAGAGCGTCCAGTGATCATGCCGATGTCTAACCCAACTCCACTTGCTGAAGCAGTACCGGAAGATCTATTCAAATGGACAGACGGTCGTGCGCTTGTTGCAACTGGAAGCCCATTCGAAAATGTCGAGTATAACGGAATTGAACATGAAATCGGACAATCAAACAATGCGTTCGTTTTCCCTGGACTTGGTCTTGGTTCAATCGTAACGGAATCAAAAATTATCACAAAAGGCATGTTCGTTGCTTCTGCAAATGCGATCGCTGAAATGGTTGATCATGAAAAACCAGGCGCTGGACTGCTTCCAAGCATTGATAAATTGCAAGAAGTATCAATCAAGGTAGCTGTTGAAGTAGCAAAAGCAGCAATTAAAGATGGTGTCGCAAGAAGAACACCTGACAACATCGAACAAGCTGTGAAAGATGCTATGTGGATTCCTGAATATAAAAAAATTGTAAGAGCATAATAAAATGTGTAACGCGGCATTGTTTCGGGTAATGTAAGCAATGCCGCTATAAAATAAGAAACATGTAAAGGATTCAAGGAGGAATAGTAAGATGGACTTTTTAAATATTTTGATCCTCCTAGCACCGATTTTTTTCGTTATCGCGCTGGGTTGGTTCGCAGGGAACTTCGGCAGCTATGACGCTAAATCTGCAAAAGGTGTAAGTACACTTGTTACAAAGTATGCTTTGCCAGCGCACTTTATCGCCAGCATTCTGTCAACACCAAAAGATAAATTCTATAGTCAAATTCCATTTTTCGTTGCATTGATTCTCGGAATCGTAGGCTTTTATATCATTATCCTTTTAGTTACGAAATTTGCTTTTAAATATGATTTAACAGATTCATCTGTTTTCTCATTAAACTCAGCACAACCGACCTTTGCATTTATGGGGATTCCGGTCTTGGGCAGTTTATTTGGGGCTCAAGAAGTTGCAATTCCGATTGCTATTACCGGAATAGTTGTAAATGCATTGCTTGATCCAATTGCTATTATTGTGTCAACTGTCGGTGAAAAAACAAAAGGAAAAGCCAAAGACGGCGAAAGTTTCCTAAAAATGACGACGAAAGCGATTTTGCACGGTTTATCAGAGCCGCTTGCGCTTGCACCGTTAGCAAGTATCATTCTTGTTCTTTTAGGATTTAAACTTCCTGAAATCGGACATGAAATGCTAGAGGAAATTGGAAGTGTTACATCAGGGGTTGCGCTCTTTGCAGTCGGTGTCACAGTCGGTATCCGCAAAATTAAACTGAGCTTACCAGCTTTCAGTATCGCATTGCTCAAAGTAGCTGTCCAACCGTTGCTTATGTATTTTATCGCCATTCTTATGGGTCTTTCGGCGGATGAAATTACAAAAGCTGTATTGCTTGTTGCCTTCCCAGGTTCAGCTGTTGCGGCCATGATTGCCACTCGATTCGAGAAACAGGAAGCAGAAACAGCATCCGCATTTGTGATCAGTGCGATCATGTCACTCATTACATTACCGATCATTATTGCACTCACCGTATAATATAGTAGAAAGGCTGCCTTATAGGCAGCCTTTCTTAGCGAAATGAATGAAACAGAGGGAAGAGCACACGCTTTTTTTTCATTTCGGGGTGTGCCTTTTCCTTTTCTTCTTCTTTTGATGGTTTTGGTTTTGTCAATGTGGCTGTGAGGCGTTCTAATTTTGCAGTTAATTCTTCAATTTCTCTTCTGTGCTGGAGGAGCTGGTAGGAGACACCTTCATCTGCTTTCTTAGCGAGTTTCCGTTCCATTTCTTGAAAACGCGCTTCAATATGACTGACGTGTGATTGCTCTTGAAGGAGCTGTTTCACTTGTTCTTCTAAGGCTTCTATCCGTTTTGATGAGTCAGAAGTTTCTACAGCAGGTGATAATTGCTGGGCGGTTTCTTCATGGATCGGCAGTCTAATGTCATGGAGAATCACACCTTCGTTCATTTGGTGTTTGACCTCTTTGAGCAGCTGGACAATATCATCGTGAAATTCGTAATGTCCAAGTTCATTCCGGGCGACAGGGATGTTGAGCTGTTTGACCCAGCGCTGAATTGTTTTTGAAGATACACCAATTTCCTTTGCAACCTCATTTGTATTCAAACCAAATGCCCTCCCTTTTTTCAATTATAAGTACCATTCTCTTTCGGGAGCATCCGTTCCTTCACGTTAGACAAAACAAGTAACCAATCGCCAAAGATCGTGTTTTCTAGTGAAAAATTGCAGAAAATCAATTGTTTTGGAAATTTTTTTGACTGTCATACCCCGCTATACTATAATTAGACTGTTACGCACAAAACAGAGGTGAAGACCATGTTAGACCGTTTAAAATCAATTGAAGAACGCTATGAAAAGCTAAATGAATATTTAAGTGACCCTGAAGTGGTGAACGACCCTAAGAAGCTTCGCGAATACTCGAAGGAACAATCTGATATTCAAGAAACTGTTGAGGTATATAGACAATATCGTGCGGCATACGATCAGCTAAGTGATGCGAAAGCCATGCTTGAGGATAAGCTGGATGCCGACATGCGCGACATGGTCAAAGAAGAAATTTCAGAGCTCACAGATGAAACAGAACGTTTAGAAGACGAGCTGAAAATCTTGCTCATCCCGAAAGATCCAAATGACGATAAGAACGTTATTGTGGAGGTTCGTGGTGCAGCGGGCGGAGAAGAGGCTGCGCTGTTTGCAGGAAACCTGTACCGTATGTACAGCCGTTATGCTGAAATGCAAGGCTGGAAAACGGAAGTCATGGAAGCGAGTGTCACTGGAACTGGCGGTTATAAGGAGATCATCTTTATGATTAGCGGTAAAGGTGCATATTCTAAACTAAAGTTTGAAAACGGTGCACACCGCGTGCAGCGTGTTCCTGAAACTGAGTCAGGCGGCCGTATTCATACATCAACTGCGACAGTTGCTGTATTACCTGAGGCTGAGGAAGTTGAAATTGATATCCACGAAAAAGATATTCGTGTGGATACATTCGCATCAAGCGGACCAGGGGGACAAAGTGTTAATACCACAATGTCTGCTGTTCGTTTGACTCACCTTCCAACAGGTGTAGTGGTTTCCTGTCAGGATGAGAAATCACAAATCAAAAACAAAGAAAAAGCGATGAAAGTTTTGCGTGCGAGAATTTATGATAAATTCCAGCGTGAAGCACAAGCTGAATATGACCAAACCCGTAAATCTGCTGTTGGAACAGGGGATCGTTCAGAGCGTATCCGTACGTACAATTTCCCGCAAAACCGCGTGACGGACCACCGTATCGGATTGACGATTCAAAAGCTTGATCAAATTTTAGAAGGAAAACTTGACGAGGTCATTGATGCATTAATTATGGAAGACCAAGCAAGAAAACTTCAAAATGCAAAATAAAGAGCGAACGATCTTTGAAGCCCTTAAATGGGCTTCTTCTTTGTTAAAGGAAGCGGGCAGAGACCAAAACGCAGCAGAGTTAATGTTGATGCATGTGCTTGGATGGAGCAGAAGTGAACTTCTTGCCCGTTTTCATGATCCACTGCCAGAGGAGCAAGATTCACAATTCCGCGAGTTCGTCGCGCAGCACAAGCGTGGAGTGCCTGTGCAGCATTTAACGGGTGTTGAATTTTTTTATGGGCGTCCTTTTGAGGTAAACAAACACGTTCTGATTCCTCGTCCTGAAACGGAGGAAGTGGTGCTGGCGGCATTGAACATGATGAATCGTGTGTTTCCTGATGATCAGGCGCTCAAAGCTGTTGATGTAGGAACAGGTAGCGGTGCAATTGCGATTACGTTAGCTCTTGAAAAAGAATCTCTCACTGTGACAGCGACGGATATTTCACATGAAGCACTTGAAGTAGCAAAGCGAAATCAAGAAGCGCTTGGTGCAGACGTTCATTTTGTCCAAGGGGATTTACTTGAACCGATTATGGCTCAAGGTATCAAAGTCGATGTGTTTATTTCCAATCCGCCTTATATTGCGGCAGAAGAAATGGATGGTTTATCAGAGGTTGTCACAAAGCATGAACCTGTCAATGCGCTGACAGATGGGCGTGATGGCCTGTGGTTTTATGAGCGTATCGCCTGTGATCTCCACAAGGTACTTCATCAGCAAGCAGTGGTTGTCTTTGAAATAGGACATACACAAGCACAAGATGTAAAAGCGCTTCTTTTGCAGGCGTTCCCTTCAGCTGATGTTCATATCATTAAGGATATCAACGGAAAGGATCGAGCAGTTTGCGCACACATTCAAAACGGAAGTCCGGCTGAATAAAGTCGGACTATTTTATTATGTAAAGATGAAACTTATGGTAAAAGGGAAACGTATATATAGAAGAATGAACATTCTGATCATGATTTTTTACATAAATTTGTTTTGAAGGAGCGAATGGTGTGAACAGAAGGTATGCGATGGTGTTGGTCATCGTCAGTGTACTATTGATTGTGAGTGCTTGCGGTAAACCGAGCTTTAAAAAAGAAGCAGCAGCATTTGGGGAAAACTATAAAAAAGCACAATACACAGTGAATCGGACGGATGACCTATCTGACATGAAGGAGAAGTTGAAGGATTATTTAACCGAGCATGAATATCAAGAATATACACAAGACAGCATGTTTCCAAGTGTATTAGAAGCAGCAAAAGATCAAGATTGTCAAATTAAACTGAAAAAAATTACGTTTACACCTTCAGATGAAAGCGATGACAGGATTGAATTTGACTATGAAATGATCATTCAATTTATTGACCATAAAGGAAAGGTCAAAAAGGAAATTGAGAAAAAAGGCGCAATGACAGTGATCAAAACAGATGCGGGATTAAAAATCAGCCGAGATTGGGATGGGAGACTGTACCCTTCCGATTACCAATCCTCACTAAAAAGCCGTTCATAAGTTGTTGAATGGCTTTTTTGCATGCAGAAAAAACATTGATTCGCTCACCTCATGTAGTTGCTTTTTACTCATAATCTATTAAAAAAATCATTTTTGCTGTTTACGAGATGCGTTTCCTGGACACAATGTTTGTAGCGAAGAGAAAAAGTGGGGGGAACACATCATGTTCAAAAGTAAAATGATGATTTGTCTTTATATGTTTCTATTATTATGTGGTGCTTTTGCAAACCTTGGAAAAGAGGAGACGGCGGCTGCTTCTGCCAATCAGCCTGTTGTGATTCCAGATGAAGCCATTCGTTTACGCATTTTAGCCAACAGTGACCGGTCGGCAGATCAAGATGTGAAACGAAGTATTCGAGATGAGGTCAATGCCAATATAACGGAGTGGGTGAAAGACCTCACATCCATTGAAGAAGCCAGACGTGTGATTCGTTCAAAGCTTCCAGACATCAATCGTATCGCCAAAGCAAAATTAAAGGAACAACACATTGATCAATCCGTATCGGTCAGCTTTCAAAAAGCCTCATTTCCAACAAAGCTATATGGCAACTTTGTTTATCCTGCTGGGAAATATGAAGCCATTTTGATTACGTTAGGGGAAGGAGACGGAGCCAATTGGTGGTGTGTGTTATTCCCGCCTCTCTGCTTTATCGATTTTTCAAACGGAGAAGCGATCGCCTCACCAGAAGGAGATGATAAAGAGCAGGTAGCCGCAGAGCCATCAAATGAATCTGTCAATGAAGTGGTAAAAGAAGAAGAGACGGGTGAAGTGAAATTCTTTCTGTTCGAATGGGTCTCTAGTCTTTTCTCTTAAAAAAGGTCTAAATCTGTTTTTGCCTCATAGAGTTGAAGTAAGAGAACAAAAAGAGGTGAAAGCATGTATTATCAATTAAGAATAGCGACAGAAGAAGATGCCCCGGCTATTAATGCTTTTCTTGAAAAAGGCCAAGCAAAAGGCGGGGTGACGATTGCAGAGCGTACGTCATTTGTGGTCATGGAAGATGCAGACGGTGAGCTTGCAGGCTGTTTAGGTCTTGAACGACTAAATGAACAAGAAGGATTGCTAAGATCACTTGTGATATCAGATAAACTCGGCCAGGGGCATATCGTTTCTTTGTTCCAAAGTGTTCAAACGCTAGGGGAAAAGCAAGGTGTGGACACCTTTTATGTTGTAGCCAATCACTCCTCTTCACATGATTTTTTAGCGCTGATGGGCTTTACGCCTATAGAGGAAATCCCAGAAAGTGTGTGGGTATCTGCGCATGCAAAAGAGTCGTTGGGAAAAGAGCAGGCGGTTGTGCTGCAAAAAACAGCTAGTTAATCACAAAACACCGGACTTATTCACATACTTATCCACTGTAAAACAAGCGTTATCCACAAATCGTGGACAACGCTTGTTTTATTTAGCATCATCTTTTATACTTTCAAAAGGATAATTGAGATATATCAACAGTTTTATCTTTTTTAAAAGGAGTTTGTATGATGTTAAATACAAAAAGATGGTCTGTGGATTTAAAAAAGGATTTATCCACATACTATCCACAAATTGAACAAGCAGCTCTGTTGTTGCGGCAGAATGAAGTGGTCGCTTTTCCGACAGAAACGGTGTATGGACTAGGGGCAAATGCAAAAGAGACAGAGGCTGTGAAGAAAATTTATGAAGCGAAAGGACGCCCAAGTGATAATCCGTTGATTGTTCACATTGCGGACGTTCAACAGCTTCATGAATTTGCGCAAATAGAAAATGAAAAAGTAACAGCGCTGATGGATGCCTTTTGGCCAGGCGCTCTCACCATTGTTCTACCTTGTAAGCCGGGCACATTATCAAAGCAGGTGACGGCAGGTTTAACGACAGTAGGCGTAAGAATGCCTGATCATCCTGTTGCGCTTGAACTGATCCGAGCAGCTGGTCTACCAATTGCCGCACCTAGTGCCAACCGTTCGGGAAAACCGTCGCCGACACTTGCGGATCATGTCGCGAGTGATCTTGATGGGAAAATTGCTGGCATTGTCGATGGTGGTTCAACAGGTATTGGCGTGGAGTCAACGGTTGTATCCTGTATAGACGAGATTCCAGTGATCTTAAGGCCGGGCGGTATTACAAAAGAAGCGTTAGAAGAGGTCGTAGGAACGGTCAACATGGATCCAGGGCTGACGAAAAAGGATGAGGCACCAGTATCGCCGGGAATGAAATACACACATTATGCACCTGAAGCACAAATGTATATATTTCATGGAAGTGATGAAGACATGCAGCTGCACATTCAGAAGTACCGAGCTGAAGGGCTAAAAGTAGGTGTGCTGACAACAGAAGAAAAGAAGGAATGGTTTGCGGCAGATGTTATCTTTAGCTGTGGATGGAGAGAAAAGCCTGAAACGGTTGCGGCAAACTTATATCGTGTGCTGAGACAATTTGATGAAACGGATGTAGACTTGATCATTTCAGAAGCCTTCTCAGAGCAGGGAGTTGGTTCTGCGATCATGAACCGTCTGCAAAAAGCGGCAGGAGGGCGCACTCTCTCTTCATTCAAATAGTTCTAACCTCTCTTGGACAAACATAGGTTAAAGGAGAATGCGTGTCCAAGGGGGATTTACATGAATGAACTAGCTGGCGAATTGCTGACACTCAGTATCATGGCTTTTGCACTTGGAATGGATGCCTTTTCGGTTGGACTCGGCATGGGGATGATTCAGCTGAGATTCCGCCAGATCCTTTATATTGGACTTGTCATTGGGATATTTCATATGTTTATGCCGCTTTTTGGCATGCTAACAGGTCAGCTTTTATCTGGCTGGCTTGGGCTCCTAGCAACCTATATAGGCGGGGCGCTGCTTTTGGTGCTGGGTCTGCAAATGATCATCGCTTCTATCCGAAAAGAAGATAAGCCATTTATCGCACCTGTTGGGGCCGGTCTCGTTCTTTTTGCAACAAGTGTGAGTTTAGATAGTTTTTCCGTTGGCTTAAGCCTGGGGATTTACGGTTCTCGGGTGTTGATGACCATTTTATTGTTTGGCTTCTTTAGTATGATGCTCACGTGGCTTGGATTATTACTCGGTAAACAGGTTCGGTCATGGGTAGGTTCATACAGCGGGGCGCTTGGCGGATTGATTTTACTAGCCTTTGGAATCAAATTATTATTTCCGCTCTAGCCAGTCTCCTTACATAACATGTAGAATGAAATGCTATATAATAGAAGAAAAGGAGGTCGAAAGATGAATATCTTATTTGTTTGTACGGGAAATACTTGCAGAAGTCCGATGGCTCAAGCCCTTTTTTCCTCCATTGCAGATGAAAAAGGCTTACAGGTCACTGTAAAATCAGCGGGCATCTTCGCCTCTGATGCAGGGAAGGCTTCTCCTCAAGCAGTCGAAGCATTATTTGAGAAAAGCATTCCACTGAATCACTCGTCGTCTAAACTAACAGAAGAACTTCTTCATGAAGCAGATTATGTCTTCACCATGACGATTCAGCATAAGCAGTTGATTGTGGAGCAATATGCTCATGTGAAAGACAAGGTCTTCACTCTAAAAGAATTTGCGACAGGATCAGAAGGTGACGTGTCGGATCCATTTGGAGGGAGTCTCTCCATTTATCAGGAGACACGAGATGAACTAGAAACGCTATTGTATCAACTTGCTAAAAAGCTTAAACAGGATCACAAATCCTCATAAATGGACAACCTGTAAAACCGTTGCGCAAACGGTTTTTCTGCTTTTGTTTGCAAATGACTAGGTAGAGGTTAAAATATAACTGTAAATAAAGAATGAATGTAAGACATGACAGATTAACTCACCCTTAGGAGGAATTGCCCGATGAAAGTAGCCATTGCATCCGATCACGGCGGAACGAATATTCGTGAAGAAATCAAACAACTAATGGATGAATTAAAGATTGAATACATTGATATGGGTTGTGAATGTGGATCAGGTTCTGTAGACTACCCTGACTATGCTTTTCCTGTAGCCAATATGGTGGCAAACGGGGAAGTCGATCGCGGCATTTTGATTTGCGGGACAGGTATTGGTATGAGTATTTCAGCAAACAAAGTGAAAGGCATCCGCTGTGCACTGGCGCATGATACATTCAGTGCAAAGGCGACGAGAGAACATAACGATACAAATGTTCTTGCGATGGGAGAACGAGTCATTGGACCAGGATTGGCAAGAGAGATTGCTCACATTTGGCTGACAACAGAATTTACTGCAGGACGTCATGCTGTGCGGATTGGTAAAATCGCTGATTACGAAGAAAAGCACCTGTAAGGAGCGCTTAACATGAACATTGGTCAAGATTGGCTTGAAATGTTAAAAGAGTTTCATCAAACAGTTGAACTGCGAGCCGGCCACATTTTAGTGATTGGCTGCAGTACATCAGAAGTGGCTGGCGAGCACATTGGGACAGCGGGAAGTGAGCAAATTGCTGAAGCTATTTATCAAGAGCTCGATCAACTGAGACGCGAGACAGGAATCGAATTGGCCTTCCAATGCTGCGAGCATTTGAATCGTGCCCTCGTTGTGGAAGAAGAGGTGGCGTACCGGCTTAACTTAGAAATTGTAGCGGCAGTACCTGTCCGTAAGGCGGGTGGTTCTATGGCGGCGCATGCGTATCAGCAAATGGAACACCCTGTGCTGGTTGAATCCATTTCAGCGCATGCAGGGATTGATATCGGTGATACATTAATCGGCATGCACTTAAAGCGGGTAGCCGTACCGGTCCGTCTCAGTCGTCATCAATTAGGACAAGCACATGTGACGTTTGCAAAAACTCGTCCAAAGCTGATTGGCGGAGAACGAGCCGTTTATACAAGATCATAGTTCGGATATATTTCTAATATAATGTTGAATGATGAAGACGCTCCACCCCTTGAATATTCGGGTTTTCATAAAAAAGAAGTCGATTTTCCAAAAAAAACTTTTACATTTTACTCAAAAACCGTGTACAATGAGATGGTGAAAACATCGAATGGAAATAGATTGGAGAGGATTTCGCTGATGAAACATTTACCTGAGCAAGACGCACAAGTATTCAAAGCAATTCAACTAGAGCGGAAACGCCAGCAGGACAAAATCGAATTAATTGCATCAGAAAACTTCGTAAGCGAAGCAGTCATGGAAGCACAGGGCTCTGTCTTAACAAACAAATATGCAGAAGGTTACCCTGGTAAACGCTACTATGGCGGCTGTGAACATGTAGACGTTGTAGAAGATATCGCACGTGACCGCGCAAAAGAAATTTTTGGCGCTGAGTATGTGAACGTACAGCCTCACTCAGGAGCTCAAGCGAATATGGCCGTATACTTTACAATCCTTGAGCATGGCGATACAGTGCTAGGCATGAACTTATCACATGGCGGGCATTTAACACATGGAAGCCCTGTAAACTTTAGCGGCGTACAGTACAACTTTGTAGAATACGGTGTAGATAAAGAAACACAACATATCGACTACCAAGATGTACTTGAAAAAGCACGTGAGCATAAGCCGAAACTAATCGTAGCGGGGGCAAGTGCTTACCCACGTCAAATTGATTTCAAAAAGTTCCGTGAAATTGCCGATGAAGTCGGTGCTTACTTTATGGTGGACATGGCTCACATCGCGGGTCTTGTTGCAGCAGGTCTTCATCCAAATCCAGTTCCTTACGCTGATTTTGTGACAACGACAACTCACAAAACATTGCGCGGACCTCGCGGCGGAATGATTCTATGCCGTGAAGAGTTTGGTAAAAAGATCGACAAATCGATCTTCCCTGGTATTCAAGGTGGACCACTCATGCATGTGATCTCTGCAAAAGCTGTTTCTTTCGGTGAAGTATTGAACGGAGATTTCAAAACATATGCACAAAACGTGATTGATAACGCAAAACAACTAGCTGAAACACTTTTATCTGAGGATATTCAGCTTGTATCTGGTGGAACAGATAACCATCTTGTTCTCATCGACTTGCGCTCTCTTGGCATTACAGGAAAAATTGCAGAAAACGTTCTTGATGAAATTGGTATCACGGTGAACAAAAATGCAATTCCATATGATCCAGAGAAACCATTTGTTACAAGTGGTGTACGTGTAGGTACAGCAGCAGTGACAAGCCGTGGCTTCGATCAAGAAGCGATGAAAGAAGTCGGTTCCATTATTGCGCTTGCTCTGAAACATCATGAAGATGAAGCGAAATTAGAAGAGGCGAAAAAGCGTGTATCTGATCTGACAGCTCGTTTCCCTCTATATCAAGAATTAGATTATTAAGATGCAGACCCATTTGCCTATTTTTGGCATGTGGGTTTTTTTTGTAGGATTTGCGAATCATATTGAAAGATGATGTCTTTTTATGTAGAATTGTAGGAAGTGTGCAAAGTTCACCGGAAGATGACAGAAAAGGAGTTGTAGCAAGCAATGGCAAAGGTTTATGTATTTGATCACCCGCTTATTCAGCACAAACTTACATATATTCGTGACGTTCATACAGGAACAAAAGAATTTAGAGAGCTAGTGGATGAAGTCGCAACATTAATGGCATTTGAAATCACAAGAGACTTACCGCTTGAAGAGGTAGATGTAGAAACACCTGTACAAGTCGCTAAATCAAACGTGATCTCAGGTAAAAAACTCGGAGTTGTGCCGATTTTAAGAGCAGGTCTTGGAATGGTAGACGGGATTTTGAAACTCATTCCAGCTGCCAAAGTGGGACATGTCGGTTTATACCGTGATCCGAAGACATTAAAGCCTGTTGAATATTATGTGAAGCTTCCATCTGATGTGGAAGAGCGTGAATTTATCGTAGTAGACCCAATGCTTGCAACGGGCGGATCAGCTGTAGAAGCATTAAACAGCTTGAAAAAACGCGGTGCGAAAAACATCCGCTTCATGTGTCTGATTGCTGCGCCAGAAGGTGTAGAAGAAATGCAAAAACATCATCCAGATGTTGATATCTACATTGCGGCATTAGATGAGAAGTTAAACGAAAAAGGTTACATCATCCCAGGTCTTGGTGATGCTGGTGACCGTATGTATGGAACAAAATAAGAAAGATTCATGAAAAGCCCACATGCAAACGTGCATGTGGGCTTTTTTGAAAAATATGACAAACGGTTGATATCGTTCTTAGAAAAATCAATGTATACTGAACATTAGCAGTTTTTTTGAATGAATGTCACAACTCTCCTAAAGTTTGATGAAATTGTGAACATTTTGTGTGCTCTCTCATTATAGAAAAGTTTTTTAACTTTCAACGGATTGACACATCATAGACGCTATTGTATGCTAAACGAGGGTATTATGGTAAGGTTTTCATAGCCTATAGCACTCTACTAATCCTCATTGTGAACCCTTTAATAATCAGGGTTTGTATCAGCGAATGAAGCAGAATCCCATAGATCTAAAGATTTCAAGTCTGATTGCACAATTAGACCGATGGGTGATTGATTTTTTTCAAATAGGACGGCTTATCATAAGCGTCTTCTACGCAGTTTTCATCACCATTTATCACCTTTTTTACAATATTTTTCATCGGGAGTCAGATGAATGAACGATCCAAACGTCATTTTCCGCAGACAGAGTAAATATATGTTCTATTTATTGGCAATTTTTGTGTTTGGCTATGCCATGCCTGGTTTTAAACCACTGTTTCTTGGTTTCATTATCGGCACAATTTTTGCTTTCTTTAATTTATTCCTGCTTATTCGGAGAATGCATGCTTTTGATCGAGCAGTTAAAAAAGGAAAATCTATTCGTTCAATGGGAAGTACAGCCAGGTGGGCCAACGCAATTCTCGCAGTAGCGATTGCTTGGCGTTACCCTAACGAAGTTCATCTGGCAGGTGTTGTTATAGGATTAATGACAATATATCCTGTCATTATGATAGATTCCTTCATTCAACTTAAACGTTCTACTATGGAAGAGAGGTGAATACTCTTTGGGTCACAGTTCAAAAACTACAGAATTTTTAGGGTTAACGTTCAACTTATCCAATGTTCTCATGATTACGATTGCTAGTATCATCGTTCTTCTCATAGCGGTGCTGACTACTCGTGTTCTGGCTATTCGTCCGACAAAGGCGCAGAACTTCATGGAATGGATTGTTGATTTTGTTCGAAATATCATAGGTAGTTCGATGGACATGAAAACAGGAGCCCCATTTCTAGCGCTTGGCGTTACATTACTCATGTACATATTTGTTTCAAACATGCTTGGACTGCCATTCTCGATTACGGTCGATCACAACTTATGGTGGAAATCACCAACTGCTGATCCTGCAATCACAATGACACTAGCGGTTATGGTCATGGGATTGACACACTACTATGGTGTTAAAGCAAAAGGAGTCAAGGAATATACAAAAGACTACTTTAGACCAATCCCACTTTTAGTACCGCTGAAAATTATTGAAGAATTTGCAAACACATTAACACTTGGTTTGCGTCTTTATGGAAATATTTTCGCTGGAGAGATTCTTCTTGGTTTACTTGCAGGACTTGCGACTAATTTCTATTCGCAAAACCTTGCATTAGGTATCATTGGTACATTAGGTGCCATCGTGCCGATGATTGTATGGCAGGCATTCAGTTTGTTTGTCGGAACCATCCAGGCATTTATCTTCACCATGCTGACAATGGTGTATATCTCCCATAAAGTCAGCGACGAACACTAAAAAATTGAGAGTCCAAAAAGGACGTTATTTTAAAGGAGGAGCTTTTTAATGAATTTAATAGCAGCAGCAATTGCAATCGGTTTAGGAGCACTAGGAGCAGGTATTGGTAACGGTCTAATCGTATCTAAAACAGTTGAAGGAATCGCTCGTCAGCCAGAAGCTGGTAGAGAACTAAGAACTCTTATGTTCATCGGGGTAGCTTTAGTTGAGGCACTTCCAATTATCGCTGTCGTTATCGCATTCTTGGCATTCTTTGGTTAATATGTGAGAAGCGTTCTAATATGAATTTTAATGGCGAAGATCAGATTAGTTCGAAACTTCGCCATTCCTTTATGTTTTGTTTCTTAACATATTATTTAAAGAAGGGAGTTGCCGTACTAAATGTCTCAGTTACCAGTAGTTTTAGGAGCAGGTCTAAACACCGGAGATATCATATTCCAGCTGATCGCTATGCTCATCCTGCTTGCACTTTTAAAGAAATTTGCGCTTAAGCCTTTATTAGGGATTATGAAACAGCGTGAAGATTATATAGGAAATGAAATTTCAAGTGCTGAAGAAAAACACGTTCAAGCTGAAAAGCTTCTTGAAGAACAACGTGTCTTATTGAAAGAAGCACGCGAAGAATCACATACACTCATCGAAAATGCGAAAAAGATTGGTGAGAAACAAAAAGAAGACATCATTCAAGCAGCACGTCAAGAATCAGAGCGTTTGAAAGAGTCTGCTAGAACTGAAATCGTGAAAGAAAAAGAACAAGCTGTGGCTGCACTGCGCGAGCAAGTTGCATCACTTTCTGTATTAATTGCTTCTAAAGTGATTGAAAAAGAACTTGATGAGCAAGCACAAGAGAAATTGATCCAAGAGTATCTTAAAGAGGCAGGCGAAAGCCGATGAGCGTGACTATTGTCTCTAAGCGTTACGCTTCTGCTCTTTTTGACATCGTTCTTGCTTCTTCGGCAGTAGACGAAACTGAAAAAGAGCTGAATGAGATCAAAAAAGTTCTCAAGGCTGACCAAGAATTAAATGACTTTCTTGTTCATCCGAAGATTACGGCAGACAAAAAGAAACATCTGATTGCAGAAGCTTTCAAAGGTGTTTCGACATATGTTTTGCACACAATGTATTTACTGATTGACCGTGGACGCACGAATATTTTTCCTGAAATGGCGTCTGAGTTTGTGAAACTTGCAAACCGTACGAAACAAATAGACGATGCGATCGTGTATTCAGTGAAACCGCTCAGCGGAGCTGAAATTCAATCTTTATCTGAAGTATTTGCCAAAAAAGCCGGAGTCACATCACTGCGTGTAGAAAACGTGATTGACAAGGATCTAATAGGCGGAGTGAAAATCCGTATCGGAAACCGCATTTATGACGGCAGTGTCAGCGGAAAGCTTTCCCGCATTGAACGTCAGCTTGCAGGCGAAAATCGTTAGAAGGGGTGAAACCTTAGTGAGTATCAAAGCTGAAGAGATTAGCGCGCTGATAAAGCAGCAAATCCAAAACTATCAATCTGAAATTGAAGTAAAAGATGTCGGTACAGTCATTCAAGTAGGGGACGGTATCGCGCGTGTACATGGCCTTGACAACATTATGGCAGGAGAGCTTGTTGAGTTCTCTAACGGTGTAATGGGTATGGCTCAAAACCTTGAGGAGTCTAACGTAGGTATCGTAATCTTAGGACCTTACAAAGATATCCGTGAAGGTGACGACGTAAAACGTACAGGTCGTATCATGGAGGTTCCAGTAGGAGAAGAGTTAATCGGACGTATTGTGAACCCACTTGGTCAGCCTGTTGATGGACTAGGTCCAATTTTAACAAGCAAAACACGTCCAATCGAAAGTGAAGCACCAGGCGTTATGGATCGTAAATCGGTACATGAGCCGCTTCAAACGGGAATTAAAGCAATTGATGCCTTGATTCCAATCGGACGCGGACAGCGTGAATTGATCATTGGGGACCGTCAAACAGGTAAAACATCTGTTGCAATCGATACGATCCTTAACCAAAAAGATCAAGACATGATCTGTATCTATGTAGCGATCGGACAAAAAGAATCAACTGTTCGTGGTGTTGTTGAAACACTTCGTAAGCATGGTGCGCTTGACTACACAATCGTTGTCACAGCTTCTGCATCACAGCCAGCTCCACTTCTTTACCTTGCTCCTTATGCAGGTGTAACGATGGGTGAGGAATTCATGTATAACGGCAAGCATGTGCTTGTTGTGTATGATGACCTTTCTAAACAAGCGGCAGCTTACCGTGAGCTTTCATTATTGCTTCGTCGTCCTCCAGGTCGTGAAGCATTCCCTGGTGATGTTTTCTATCTTCACTCTCGTTTATTAGAGCGTGCAGCGAAGCTTAGTGATGAAAAGGGTGGCGGTTCTATCACAGCATTGCCTTTCGTAGAAACGCAAGCTGGTGATATCTCTGCATATATCCCAACAAACGTTATCTCAATCACAGATGGACAGATCTTCTTACAATCTGATCTCTTCTTCTCAGGCGTACGTCCAGCGGTAAACGCAGGATTGTCTGTATCTCGTGTAGGTGGTTCTGCACAAATCAAAGCGATGAAAAAGGTAGCAGGTACACTTCGTCTGGATCTTGCTTCTTATCGTGAGCTTGAAGCATTCGCTCAGTTTGGATCTGATCTAGACCAAGCGACTCAAGCTAAATTAAACCGTGGTGCTAGAACAGTTGAAGTCTTAAAACAAGACTTGAACAAACCGCTGAAAGTTGAAAAACAAGTAGCGATTCTTTATGCACTGACAAGAGGATACTTAGATGATGTAGCGATTGCTGATGTCAAACGCTTTGAAGCTGAGTTATTCATGTACATTGAAGAAAACCATAAAGACTTGTTTGACACAATCTCTCAAACAGGAAACATGCCTGCTGATGAAGAGTGGAAAGCAGCGATCGAAGGCTTTAAACGTACGTTTGCACCAAGCAACTAATTAGTAATCTTTCCGAGAGAAAAAGATTCTCTTTTTCTCTCTTTTCACGTAAATGAACACGGATTCCTGAAAAAAGGTGGTGAAATCTTTGGCCTCATTACGCGATATTAAGTCAAGGATCACGTCAACAAAAAAATCGAGTCAGATCACAAAAGCGATGCAAATGGTATCAGCTGCGAAACTGAATCGTGCTGAAAATAATGCGAAGTCCTTTGTTCCTTACATGGAGAAAATCCAAGAAGTCGTTGCGGCAATCGCAACTGGAACAAGTGCTAAGCACCCAATGCTTCTTTCCAGACCTGTTAAGAAAACAGGGTATCTCGTCATTACATCTGATCGAGGACTTGCAGGACCTTTTAACAGCTCGATTTTACGTGCCGCTTACCAAGCCATTCAATCTCGTCATCAATCTGCTGATGAATATGCGGTGATTGTGATTGGTAAAATCGGACGCGACTTCTTCAAAAAGCGTGGTATTCCAGTTATTTCTGAAGTAACAGGGCTTGGAGACGAAGTAGCGTTTGCTGATATTAAAGAATTAGCAAGCAGTACAGTGCAAATGTTCTCTGATGAAGCGTTTGATGAGCTTTACATGTTCTATAACCATTTCGTCAGTGCCATTTCACAAGAAGTAACAGAGAAAAAATTATTGCCGCTAACGGACCTTTCGGCCGCAGCGACACCAAATAAACGTTCCGCATCTTATGAGTTTGAGCCTTCTGAAGAAGAAATTCTTGAAGTTCTCCTTCCTCAATATGCAGAGAGTTTGATTTTCGGTGCGCTTCTTGACAGCAAAGCAAGTGAACATGCTGCAAGGATGACAGCAATGAAGAGTGCAACAGACAACGCAAAAGAATTGATCGACAGCCTGACACTCTCTTACAACCGTGCTCGTCAAGCAGCGATTACACAAGAGATTACAGAAATTGTCGGCGGAGCAGCTGCCTTAGAATAGAAATAATTGTCAGGAGGGAATGCAATGAAAACAGGACGCATCAGTCAGATCATGGGACCAGTCGTAGACGTTCGTTTTGAAGACGGTCACTTGCCTGAGATTTATAATGCGATCAAAGTTTCGCATAAAGCGGAAAGCGAAAGTGAAGTTGATATCGACTTAACTTTAGAAGTAGCACTACATTTAGGTGATGATACAGTGAGAACCATCGCAATGGCATCAACAGACGGTGTGAAGCGCGGTATGGAAGCTGTAGACCTTGGAAAACCAATTTCAGTACCAGTTGGTAACGTAACACTTGGACGTGTATTCAACGTACTGGGAGATAACATTGACTTAGATGAGCCACTTGGTGTGGAAGCGCAAAGAGACCCAATCCACAGACAAGCGCCTTCTTTTGATCAACTTTCTACAGAAGTTGAAATTCTTGAAACAGGTATCAAAGTTGTTGACCTTCTTGCTCCTTACATCAAAGGTGGAAAGATCGGTCTATTCGGTGGAGCCGGTGTTGGTAAAACCGTTCTGATTCAAGAATTGATCAACAACATCGCACAAGAACACGGCGGTATTTCTGTATTCGCTGGTGTTGGAGAGCGTACACGTGAAGGAAATGACCTTTACTACGAAATGAAAGATTCTGGCGTTATCGAAAAAACAGCGATGGTCTTCGGCCAAATGAACGAGCCACCAGGTGCACGTATGCGTGTAGCTCTAACTGGTTTGACAATGGCAGAGCATTTCCGTGATGAACAAGGTCAAGACGTATTGTTCTTTATCGATAACATCTATCGCTTTACACAAGCAGGTTCTGAAGTATCAGCCCTTCTTGGACGTATGCCTTCAGCGGTAGGTTATCAGCCAACTCTTGCAACAGAAATGGGTCAGCTTCAAGAGCGTATCACGTCTACAAACGTAGGATCGGTTACATCGATTCAAGCGATCTATGTACCTGCGGATGACTATACAGATCCAGCTCCAGCTACAACGTTCGCTCACCTTGATGCAACGACAAACCTTGAGCGTAAGTTGACAGAGATGGGGATTTACCCAGCGGTAGATCCACTTGCTTCAACATCTCGTGCCCTTGCACCTGAGATTGTTGGCGAAGAGCATTATGCGATCGCGCGTGAAGTTCAGCAAACATTACAGCGTTATAAAGAATTGCAAGATATCATTGCCATTTTAGGTATGGATGAATTATCTGAGGACGATAAGCTTGTGGTACACAGAGCTCGTCGTGTTCAATTCTTCCTATCTCAAAACTTCCACGTAGCAGAACAGTTCACTGGCCAAAAAGGTTCTTATGTGCCATTGCAAGAAACTGTTAAAGGCTTCAAGGAAATCTTATCTGGTAAATACGATCACCTTCCAGAAGATGCATTCCGCTTAGTCGGCCGCATTGAAGAAGTGGTTGAAAAAGCCAAAGAGATGGGTGTAGAGGCCTAATCTGGTCCTTAGGAGGGTAAAAGCATGAAGACCGTTCAAGTCAATATCGTTACTCCCGACGGCCCAGTGTATGAAGCGGATGTGGAAATGGTCAGTGTAAGAGCAGAAAGCGGTGAGCTTGGGATTTTAGCTGGCCACGTTCCAATGGTTGCTCCGCTAAAAATCGGTGCAGTTCGCTTAAAACATAGTGGATCAACTGAATTGGTTGCAGTAAGCGGTGGATTTGTTGAAGTTCGCCCCGAAAAAGTAACCATTCTTGCTCAGGCTGCTGAAACATCAGACAAAGTTGATGTAGATCGTGCAAAATCAGCGAAACAGCGTGCTGAAGAGCATTTGAACCACCCGAATGAAAGTGATGTACGCAGGGCGGAACTCGCATTAAAACGGGCATTAAACCGTTTAAATGTAGCAGGGAAATAAAACAGAAAATCCTTCTTATCACAGTGATAAGAAGGATTTTTTTTAGGATGACATGAGAGATTGATACATCGACACATACGGATGAGATGCTTGCTTTTCTAGATATAACTGCTCGCAAAATTGCGTACTGCAATGCCATGTTTTATTATTTCTGCGTAAGCCAAGCGTATATTGGTGCGAAGAGTCCATATAAGGCCGCACGACCCAGTCAGCATCTGAATGATGACGGATGATAACCTCTCCTAAATACACACTCATCATCGCTTCTAATGCATCTATTGGCATTTTCCACTCAGCAAAAAGCTGCTGACGGAAGGCATCGAAGTATAATGACTCTAACTGATAAAGGCTTTCCTCTGAGTAATCCAAAGAAATGTTATGAAAATGACACAATTGTGCTAATTCTTCTAGCTGTGTCTGTCTATAATCAAAGTAGAAAGCAATGGCTTCCCATTCATGTTCAAATGAGGGAACCAGTTCTCCGTACAAATCAACAAAGTCAGGAAAAGAATCTTTCAAATATGATCAGCTCCTTCCACCGCAGTATATCATCTCCTTCGCATCAGAATAAGAGGGGATTCACTCTAAATGTAGCTCTTTTTTCCAAATGATTCATCTTTCCGATTTTGGAGGATATAATGAAAGGGAGTTTTCCTTTACAGAAATCAATAAAAGGAGGATTCAAGTGTATGGAAGACATAGGACAACAAGCAATTGTCAGTATTGTGATCCACCTATTTTTTATTGCCATTACGTGGTGGGCATTGCTTGCGGTGAATATCGATCCACTGATTAAAAAAGGAAAAATTATTCAAGCTAGATTGCTCATGATGCTGATCACGATTGCTATTGCATCGGCAGTCAGCAATTTCTTCCTTGATTATTTAAATTTCTCCAGACAAATCCCTTATATGTTTTAACATAAAAGGTTTGGTCACTGCCTTCTGCGGGAACGTAAAAAGAAGTGTCAAAAATATGGCCTTTGATGACTTTTCCACGTATGCATTGATCTCCTTGCGGCAACACTTGTAGCAAGGGGGAATGACAAGTGAGAAAGTATTTAAAAGGTTGGCCATTATTTGCATTTATTCTTTTTTTTGTTCTGATGATTCAAGGTGTTCGGGCGGAAGAAACATCCACGCTCGCCCAAATAGCAGAAGGTATGAAAAACCAGCAAATCGAAGTAAGTGGATGGACGCTTCATGCCAAAACAAATATAGACATTTCATCCGAACAATTTTCAAAAAAAGTGAAACGTTTGAAAGACGAACTACGACAGTATGAGTGGACCGAAAAAAAAGAGAAACATGTCACCAAAGTCACAGGAATTTACAAAGATGAAAAAAATGATACATTATCGAAAATTTTACTCGTGAAGACCGACACAAAATCAAACCAAAAGTCGTATTTATTATATGAGCAAAAAGGTGCTCGCCCACTGAATACCTGGGAGCATACATATGATCAGTTCGTACGTCATGCAAAAAGCATATTACAAGAAAAATTTGTGATTTTTACTTGTCTCGATGGTCATGTAAATGGTATGATGGATGTTGTTTTGCAAAAAAAAGCTGAAATGATAGCAAATGAATTTCAAGCAAAACCAGTTGAGTATCTCGTTGAGTCTAATTTTGTGTCGCTTTCCGCTTACACAGAGAAGTGGGAACAGTTCATTATGACTTCAAATGATAAAATGAATGTTCAAATTGCCATCAGAAGTTCGGAAATGAACGAAAATCATACGATTACGGTTGGCACACCAATCGTAACGACTGAATATTAATATAGAGAATTTGGGACGCGGAGGGGAAGACCTTGGAAAAAATCATCGTCCGCGGCGGTCAAAAGTTAAACGGCACAGTTAAAGTAGAAGGCGCAAAAAATGCCGTTTTACCAGTTATCGCTGCATCTTTGTTAGCAAGTACAGAAAAAAGCGTAATTTGTGATGTACCTACGCTCTCCGATGTATATACAATCAATGAAGTGTTACGTCATTTAGGAGCAGAAGTACATTTTGAAAATAACGAAGTATCAGTAGATGCATCTCATGCACTAGAAACTGAGGCTCCGTTTGAGTACGTCCGTAAAATGAGAGCATCTGTGCTCGTCATGGGACCACTTTTAGCTAGAACAGGTCATGCAAGAGTTGCATTACCTGGTGGCTGTGCGATTGGTTCAAGACCAATTGATCAGCATTTAAAAGGCTTTGAAGCAATGGGAGCTAAAATTCAAGTAGGTAATGGTTTCATCGAGGCTGAAGTAAATGGCCGTTTAAAAGGTGCAAAAATCTATTTGGATTTCCCAAGTGTAGGGGCAACTGAAAACATCATCATGGCAGCAGCATTGGCTGAAGGAACGACGATTTTAGAAAACGTAGCAAAAGAACCTGAAATTGTTGATTTGGCAAACTACATCAATGCCATGGGCGGTAAGGTTCGCGGGGCTGGAACTGGTACAATCAAAATCGAAGGTGTAGAAACACTTCACGGTGCAAAACACAACATCATCCCTGACCGAATTGAAGCTGGTACGTTTATGGTGGCAGCAGCTATTACTGAAGGAAATGTTCTTGTAAAAGGCGCTGTGCCTGAGCACATGACTTCACTTGTGGCAAAAATGGAAGAAATGGGTATTCAGATCATTGAAGAAGAAGAAGGTTTAAGAGTCATTGGACCATCTGAGCTCAAGCCAATCGATCTAAAAACAATGCCGCATCCTGGGTTCCCAACGGATATGCAATCTCAGATGATGGCGCTATTGCTTCGTGCGAACGGAACAAGCATGATCACAGAAACTGTGTTTGAAAATCGTTTTATGCATGCTGAAGAATTCCGCCGCATGAATGGCGATATTAAAATTGAGGGTCGCTCTGTGATTATCAATGGACCTGTTCAACTTCAAGGTGCTGAAGTGGCAGCGACTGATTTAAGAGCAGGAGCAGCACTTGTACTTGCTGGATTAGTGGCAGAAGGTCATACACGTGTCACTGAATTGAAGCATATTGACCGTGGATATGTGAACTTCCACCAAAAACTAGCAGCAATCGGTGCAGACATTGAAAGAGTAAATGATGAATCAGCAGATGTGACACAAGAACAAGTTGTATCAGATCTGAACGCGTAATGATAAAAGAAATCAGTGTGTCCATTTGGGCATGCTGATTTTTTTTAGAATCATAGACTGGTTGCATTTTCAAAAGCTTATCATTAGTGTATCCAATCATTTTAAATTTTATTCATAAAGACGAACAGTAAATCAAATGATGAAGAGCACAAACATATCACCAAAAGACTTGTCCAATGAATGAAAGAAGCTGTCATATTAGCTTGTCCTTGCCCATAGGATAAAAGAGATTCAATGACAAATGGGGGCAGCCAATATGAAACCAATGATATGGACAATCGCAGGAATTTGCATCATCATTTTAATGATTCCAACCTTACTCGTGTTGCCGACGTTCCAAGGAAAACCAGCAGCCAGCCAACACGTAGCAGCAGAACCATCAGTTAAAAAAGAAGTGAAAGGTTCAGTCAAATTGAAACAATCACCCGTCTCCATTCCCGTCTACCGTTCAGCGCAGCAGCAGGTAGAAAACATCCCCTTAGAAGAGTATGTGATCGGTGTCGTCGCTTCTGAAATGCCAGCCGATTTTGAAATAGAGGCGCTCAAAGCACAAGCACTCGCCGCTAGAACGTATATCGTCAGACAAATGATCATTGATAAAACCGTCAAATCTCCACAGGGTTCTCTTGTAGATGACACCCAAATGTTCCAAGTGTACAAAAATAAACAGGAACTGAAGAAAATTTGGGGAAAAGCGTACAATTGGAAATTAAAAAAGGTCACAGAAGCTGTCGCCAGTACACAAGGGAAAGTACTGACGTATGACGAAAAACCAATTGATGCTTCCTTCTTTTCAACAAGTAATGGGAAAACCGAAAATGCAGAAGCTTATTGGAAAAATGAAATCCCTTATTTGAAAAGCGTCTCAAGCAAATGGGACGAAAAATCACCCAAATTCCAAAACAAGAAAACCATCACAGTGAGCGAATTTCAGCAAAAACTGGGTGTGACCCTTGGCCAGCAGCAGGTGGGAGAAATTGTAGAACGAACACCAGGCAATCAAGTAGCAAAAGCCGTCATTAACGGAAAAACATTGACGGGCAGAGACATTCGCGAATCATTAGGATTGCACTCTGCAGACTTTACATGGGAACGAAAGGGTCAGCAAATCGTGATTACGACAAAAGGGTATGGCCATGGTGTGGGCATGAGTCAGTATGGTGCACATTATATGGCACAGTCAGGCAAAAAAGTAGAGGCGATCGTGAAACATTATTATCAAGGGATAAAAATTGAATCAGCTGATCGCTTTCTGAACACATATATGGCTAAGAAATAAAAGCAAAGGTGCCTCAAAATGGGGGCATCTTTTTTTTATGTGTGAAGAGGTTTGAACAGAATGTGACAAATTGCGACTTAAGGCGCACCTCAGGAAATCTTAAACATTTACATCCCGACAAGAACCGATGGCCGATACAAAGCCCCTCGAAAGAATGAGAAAACGTGGGTGACAAAAGAGTCGTTAGGTGAATATATCTAGACATCTGACAGAATTTTAGTGATTTTGATGAAAGAGAAAAAGGGATCGAGTCCTATACCATTCCAAGACAGAATATTTTACGATTAAGATGTTTCAATCAAATACATAAGGAGGAAGGAAAAGCATGTTGAAAAAAGTATTTACACTCGTAACCTTAGCTGTATTGACATTATCAATGTCAATCTCTTCACCAGTATTTGCAGAAGCAGCATCAGCCAAAAAACATAAGAAAGATGTAAGAGTGACGATCTTACTTGATGCAAGTGGAAGTATGGCAAGAAAAGTGGATGGAGAGCGCAAATTCGATTTAGCAAAACAAGAGGTATTTAAATTTGCTCAGTCTCTTCCGAAAGATGCTAAAATCCGTATGAGCTTGTTTGGATCTGAAGGAAACAACAAAAACTCAGGTAAAGCTCAATCATGTGAAGTCATTAGAGGCGTTTATGGCGTTCAGCCTTATGAAAAGGATAGTTTCGAAAACTCTCTAAACGGTCTTGGACCAAATGGCTGGACACCGATTGCACGTGCTCTTGAAAGTGCAAAGCAAGCGGATAAGCAGCTTCATAAGGGAACAAAACACATTGTGTACTTAATTACTGATGGTGAAGAAACTTGTGGTGGAGATCCAGTGAAAGTAGCGAAAGAGCTTCATAACTCAAAGGGATCTACTGTAGTCAATGTGATTGGATTAGACTTTAACGATGGCTATGAAGGTCAATTGAAGCAAGTAGCTAAAGCTGGTAAAGGTCATTACTACCAAGCAAGCACTGGGAAAGAAATGGGTTCTATCCTTACAGCAGAATCATTAAAACTACACGAATAACTTGCTGAAGAAAAGGGAAACGATTGATTGATGCTTTCGTTTCTCTTTTTCTGTACAAATGAAAAAAAGGGAGATTTTTTAATGAAAAGAAATATTATATTAACCATTTTAGCGAGTCTTGTTCTGCTTCTTTCTTCACCAGCTCATGCTGTAACGAAAAAGGAGCCTGCTCATGTGGTGATTTTACTTGATTTAAGCGGAAGCATGGCACAATCGGTTGAAGGCGAAAAGAAAATCGATATCGCAAAACGCTCGATCCAAAGTTTCGCAAGTATTTTATCAGAAGATACACAAGTCTTGCTTCGTGTTTTTGGTCATGAAGGAACGAATAAAAATGCAGGAAAAGCCGTTTCTTGTGCAAGTTCCGAAGCAGTTTATGGATTTGGAACATATGAGCAAGCAACCTTTCAACAAGCGCTAAATGTGTATGGTCCAACAGGCTGGACACCACTTGCCAAAGCATTAACTGATACGAAACAAGATTTTGAAGATCACCAAGCTAAAGGAAAAAATATTGTATATGTTGTCAGCGATGGTGAGGAAACATGCGGCGGAAGCCCATCACAAGCAGCAAAGCAATTACATGAAGAAGGTATTGACACAATCGTCAATATCATTGGCTTCGATGTAAATGAAAAAGAAGCAAAAAGTCTAAAATCTGTTGCCAAAGCTGGTGGTGGACAATATCAACCAGCAGCAAATGCAGAAGAATTGAATCATATTCTTCAAAAAGAAGCGAACTCTTTTGGTCAATAGGATGTGAATAGACAGCTGGGGAGAAACCCCCAGCTGTTTTTTCATAAAGGATCAATTTAAAGTCGTTTCCAATTCATCAATCCGTTTCTCCACGTAGTGCTGATCTTTTCTTGCATGAAAGGTTTCGGCTTTTTCTAATATTGCGGTGGTATTGTATTCTGGAATCTGGGAATAGCTTTCGTAAACTCCTTTTGGTATTAACACGTTTCCTTCAGGCCAATAAACTGCAATATTTCCACGTTTCAGCTCTCCGAATTGAGCCACTCCTTGGTAGGATCCATATTGATTGAAAAGGACAACAGGATCGCCTTCTTGGACGTAAAGCTCTTTCGCATCTTCTTCATTCATCAAGATAGAATGCCGCTTTCCACCATTAAAGGCATCCTTTTCACTGTAAATCATAGAGTTGAATTGCTTGCCTCGTCTTGTCGTGATATTGAAATGCCCCTCAGTTTTTCGATATTGAGGCAGCTGTGCTGGGAGCAGGTGTCCTTTTCCATCCGGTGTTGGACACACCCCATCTTCGCAAAGCCATGCGCCACCCCATTGAAAGACATCCCCTTTATGACGCAAATGCTGGATCCCATCATAGTTCCGATTTGCGATGGCAATCTCACGGCGAATGTCTTCAGCATGGTCAAAATGAATCAGCTTCGCGTCTTCTGGGCGCACTCTTTTTGCTAGGTCAATATAAATGTCCCATTCAGCTCTAGCTTCTTCAATGCGAGGTCCTTCAATTTCCGGACTGAAATACACCATGCGTTCCGTACTGGTTGATGTACCGCCGCCTGGCTGTTCATATCTTGTCATTGCAGGCAGAACAATTACAGTCTCTTCTGCTTCTACCAATGTAGAGGTGTTCAAAATAATATCTTGATGGACACGGAGTTCAAGCTCGGATAGTGCTTTTTCAATCGCTTCAGGATTTGGCATTGTTTCTAAAAAGTTTCCACCGCTAGTAAACAGCATCTTCAGCTTTTGCGGGTGTTCTTTTGGAAGAGCCATTTTTTCAAATGATTGCCCAATCGTGTCACCATGCCATTTTGGAATATCAAATCCCCATATCTTCTCGATTCTTTTAATATTCTCTTCATCAAAATCACTGCCGGGCAATACGAATGGATCAGCACCCATTTCGCCTGAACCTTGGACACCGCTATGGCCACGAATCGGCATAACGCCACAATGTTTTCTGCCAATAAATCCGCGTAACATGGCAAGGTTTGCGACTTGTGATATATTATCAGTGGCAAAGCGATGCTGAGTGAGACCCATACTCCAAATAAACACCCCTGAATTGGCATTGGCAAGCAGTACAGCGAATTCCTTCATTCTTTCTTTAGATAATCCTGACGATGCTTCGAGATCCGACCATTTTAACTGAGTGACATGCTGCTTTACATCTTTTATGCCGGTTGTATGCGCTTGGATAAATTCATGGTCAAGAGCGGAATGGGGCGCTTGCTCCTCCATATCAAACCAATGTTTGATGACACCATTCATAAACGCAATATCGCCGCCTATATTGATTTGATAAAAATCATCCGCTATTTTTGTGCCGAATAAAGCACTTTCTGGAATAGAAGGGACCCAATATTTTTCCATTGCAGGCTCTTTATATGGATTGATGACAATGATTTTGGTTCCTTTCTTTTTAGCGGCGTACATATATTTAGTCGAAACCGGCTGGTTGTTTGCTGCAACAGAGCCCCAAAATATCAATACATCTGTTCCAATCCAATCACTATAATTACAGCTGGATGCACCTATACCTAGGGAGCGTTTAAGAGCGGTTTTGCTTGGTGAATGGCAAATACGAGAAGCATTATCGATATGATTTGTTCCAATAAATCGCGCAGCTTTCGCCGCAGTATAGTACACTTCATTTGTAATCCCTCTAGCCGTTAAATAGAAAGCAAGTTGACGTTTATCAATCGATTTGATTTTAGCGGCGATTTGATCTAATGCACTATCCCAAGAAATGCGTGTAAAGGCATTCTCACCTTTTTTTCGAATCAGTGGATAAGGAATACGCCCAAGTTTTCGAAGAGACGTGCTATCCATTTGTTTGAGCCGCTCAATATCTTCGAACCATTTTGGATCAATAGCTGGCATTGTGTTAAGCCGTAGCACATTCAGTCTTGTAGTGCATATATGGGGTCCTGCTAGTGTTTGATCGTATAAACCTGATACACCAAGAGCACAGCCGTCACAAACGCCCTGAGTCAATATACGGTACGCATAAGGAAGATTATCTTTGTTCTCCCATGCCACTTTCATTGTGTCTCGAATGTGTTTCGGTTTTACTTTTCCGAGCCCCATAGGAGCAAAAGAGGCCCATAGCTTTGGTGAGGGTTTTTTGTTGAGTTTAATAGGCCCCTTGTGTTTTGTTTTTCCCATGATATCGTCACCCTCCTATCATTTTGTAAAGCGTTTTCATATCTAAAAATTACCTGTAGATTGTCATTCTGTCAAATTCATATTAAGAGCGGACCGTGACAGAAGAAGGAGCAGTAAGATTTGATTCACGAAGTTGTTTAATATCCTTCCGAATGAGAAGAGATATGATAAACGCAATGAAAAATAGGCCGGAGAAGACCATGAGACTTTGTGTGTAATTGCCTGTAATGTCACGAATAAAGGAGGAAAATAAAGGTCCTGCTAAACCAGCAGCGGCCCAAGCGGTGAGAATATAACCGTGTATGGCACCTAGCTGCTTCGTACCAAATAAATCTCCGATATAGGCTGGAATTGAAGCAAACCCTCCTCCGTAGCACGTATAAATGATTGCCATCACGATTGAAAAGATGAGCGGTTCTTTTAAGTTGGGAAGTAAGGGAAAAGCAATGAGCTGTATAGTAAAGAAAATCGTATACGTATTTGGCCTTCCGATATAATCAGAGAAGGATGCCCATCCGATCCGTCCTAGCCCATTAAAAGCACCTAAAATTCCAACAAGAGTAGCTGCTGCACCGGCCGTGAAACCAACATTTTCTTGAGCAAGCGGTGATGCTACAGAAATAATAGCAATTCCGCATGTGATATTGATAAAGAGCATGATCCACAAATAATAAAAGCGCCGTGTTTTAATGGCTTCATTTGCGGTGAGCTGTGATAAATCTTGAGGAATTTTCCTTTGGCTTGTTTTTAGCACGTTAAATTGTTTGACATCATCAGGTGTTGGTGGTGATAAATAAAGAGATGAAACGACCATGATGATAAAATAAGAGATTCCGAGAATATAGAAGGTGTTTGCAATATCAACTTTTTCAATGAGAAATTGAATAATGGGACTGCAAATCAGAGAAGCAAACCCAAAGCCCATAATGGCTAAACCCGTTGCGAGTCCTCTTCGATCTGGAAACCATTTGACTAATGTTGATACTGGAGCAATATAGCCTACACCTAATCCGATTCCAGCGAGTACACCATAAAATAAATAGAGGAGAGGTAATGAAGACATGTGGACAGCAAACCCTGATCCAGTCATCCCAATGCCGAAGAAAATAGCTGAGAAGAGCCCTGATGCCCTCGGCCCATACTTTTCAACGAAATGCCCCATAAAGGCAGCCGATAAACCTAAAAATAAAATAGCGATGCTAAATGTCAGGCTTATTTCTGTTAATGACCATTGAAAGGTTTGATGTAAAGGATTCGTAAAAACACTCCATGCATAAACAGATCCGATAGATAAATGAATCCCCACAGCACTTGTAGCAATCAGCCAACGATTTTTTGTTTTATTCATTGTGTTCCCTCCATATAAAGCAAACAAAAAGTTTGATAAGATAGAAATATGTTACATTTTTATGACTTTTTAAAATAATATCACAATTCGTCTGGTTCATATAACTAAATTTGTGTTGAAAGGAAGATCAGATCATGAATCCTTCTGTTAAAACGAAACGACGCATACACCAATATCGCAGTGGTCAAATGACATGTAAAACAGATGAAGTTGTAGAAGAATTCCCTTTAACCGTGCTGGTGAATGGTGAAGAGTTTGTCACACTCGTTTGTTCACCGGATCATTTGAAAGAATTGGTGATCGGTTTTTTAGCTTCAGAAGGAGTCATTCGATTTGAAAAAGAGATTAAAAGGTTTACAATAGATGAAAGTATGGGTTTTGCATATGTTGACTTACATCACTCAACTCAGTTCCAATCCTCAGATTTTACAAAACGAGTGATCGGATCTTGCTGTGGGAAAGGAAGACATTTTTATTTTCTCCAAGATGTGAAGACGGCAAAAACAGCCATTGACCGAATCAGTATTTCTGCTGAAACTTGTATTCATTTAATGAAATGTTTACAGGAGGAAAGTCAGTTATTTCAACATACTGGTGGTGTCCATAATGCTGGACTGTGTGATACAGAAAAGCTATTCATCACTAGGACGGATATAGGACGGCATAATGCGTTGGATAAAATCTATGGATATTGTTTACTTCATAAAATCCCACTGAGAGATAAAATCCTTGTATTTAGCGGCCGGATATCGTCTGAAGTTCTGTTGAAGGCAGCAAAATTAGGAGTATCAATCGTCATATCAAAATCAGCTCCTACTGAGTTAGCACTTAAAATGGCAGAAGAATTAAATATAACAACAGTTGGATTCGTAAGAGGAGAATCTTTTAATATCTATACTCATCATCAGCGTATTACAGAATAGGAGGCTAAGTATGGTCAGTATTATGGATAAAAGACATCGACCATTGCGCGATTTAAGAATATCCGTAACAGATCGCTGTAATTTTAGATGTACGTACTGTATGCCTGCTGAAATCTTTGGACCAGATTATCCTTTTTTAGATAAAGAAGAGCTGCTTAGCTTCGAGGAAATTGAACGACTTGCTGCGCTTTTTGCAAAGGAATTAGGTGTGGTGAAATTACGTATTACGGGCGGTGAACCTTTAATGCGTAAAGATTTGCCCGTTTTGATAGAAAAACTCGCAAAAATTCCAGGTATTGAAGACATCGCGATGACAACCAATGGAACGCTGTTACCTTTGTACGCAGATAAGCTAAAGAAAGCAGGTCTGAATAGAGTCACCATTAGTTTAGATTCTTTAAATCCAGATCGTTTTAAGCAGATGAATGGAAGACAAATTTCTATCCAAAAAGTATTTGATGGGATAGAGGCTGCAAAAAAAGCTGGACTTGCTATTAAGATCAATATGGTTGTCCAAAAAGGTGTGAATGATCAAGATATCTTACCAATGGCAGCCTATTTTAAAAAAGAAGGACACATTCTACGATTTATTGAATTCATGGATGTTGGCAATACGAACAAATGGAATCTCAAGCATGTATTGACGAAAAAAGAGATTATGGAGCTAATTCATTCAAAATACCCTATCAAACCAGAACCTCCTCGATATCAAGGGGAAGTAGCCAAGCGTTATTTTTATGAGGATGGGTCAGGAGAGATTGGCATTATTTCTTCCGTTTCAGATGCTTTTTGTGGATCGTGTAATAGAGCTAGACTATCTGCACGTGGCGAATTATTCACCTGTCTTTTTGCATCATCGGGCTTTGATCTGAGACGATTCATCCGTAATTCAGAAAATGATGAATATCTAGTGAACATATTGAAGGAACTTTGGTCAAACAGACAGGATCAATATTCAGCTGAGAGAGAGCAAAAGAAAGATCAGAAAAAAGTTGAGATGTCCTACATCGGCGGGTAATGACAACAAAGTATCATGATCATCGATTTTTGAAAAGAAGAGAAAATGCTATAATCACTTTTGAAAATCTTCTTTTAACATCAGGATAATCTTTCCTATAAGCTCGGTCCTATAAAAAAACAGCAGAGATTCTGCTGTTTTTTAAAATGCTATTTTGCACCTCAAAATTGACGGAGTAAGGATGAAAAAGAGGTTTTTATTCATTTTGTCCTGCTTTACATTGACAGGAACTATGCTAAGATCAAATCAATATTTACCAACTCGATTTTTTCACTCCTGGAATCTGTCCTTTATAGGCAAGCTCACGAAAAGCAATTCGAGACATTTTAAATTTTCTCAAGTAACCTCTAGGACGGCCAGTTAATTCACAGCGGTTTTTTAAGCGAGTGGGTGAAGAGTCTCTAGGTAGTTTCTGCAAAGCTTCATAGTCACCTTTTTCTTTTAGCTCTTTCCTTAATTGTGCATATTTCAAAACGAGCTGCTGCCGCTTTTTTTCTTTTGCTATTTTTGATTTCTTTGCCATTTAAAACCCTCCTGGTTTAAGTGTGTATGTTCCATTGAAAGGGGTCTTCAAACGTTGTCCAATCTTGATCAAATTCTTCAGGTGTAAGTAAGCATTGATCTAGTGTACGAATAATATCTGCTTTAGGTAAATCTACACCGATAAAGACAAGTTTTGTATGTCGATCACCAAACTCTGCATCCCACTCATCTAGAATGTCTGGCTCCTGATTTAAGATCCGTGATCGTTCTTGCTCAGGCAAGGCAGCAATCCAGTATGCGATTGGTTCAATTGCCACAGATTTTCCGGCCTGTGAAATTAAAATGGTTAAATCATGATGTGTCGCTAGCCATGTAAATCCTTTCGCTCGAACGATTTGCTCTGGCATTTGATCTAACCAAGCATTCAGTCTGCCAGTATGAAAAGGAAGCCTTCTTTCATAAACAAAAGATGAGATTTGGTATTCTTCTGTTTCAGGCGTATGCTGAGAGTGTCCAGCATTAATTTCTTTGATCCAGCCCGCAGAAGCACTAGATTTTTCAAAATTGAATAAACCAGTATTCAAAATATCACTAGGCTGTACATTACCTTTAGAGGTTCTAATAATGGTTGCTTCTGGTTGAAGTTTGGTTAACACGTGCTCAAGCCGATCTAGTTCTGATGCTGATACAAGATCACATTTGTTGATAATGAGCACATCACAAAATTCAATTTGATCAATAAGTAAATCGGAAATCTCTCGTTCATCATCATCTGAAACTGCTTCTTTACGATCCAATAAACTTTCTCCTGACTGGAAATCTGTCCAGAAACGGTTTGCATCTACCACCGTTACCATCGTGTCTAATCTGCAAAAACGTGTCAAATCTATGCCCATTTCTTCATCAATGTAAGAGAAAGTTTGAGCGACAGGAATTGGTTCACTAATACCTGTAGATTCAATGACAATATAATCGATATTCCCAGCCTTACAAAGGCGTTCTACTTCAATTAATAAATCTTCTCTCAATGTGCAACAAATACAACCATTAGATAGTTCAACCAGTTTCTCATCTGATCGAGAGAGTTCGCCACCTTGCTTAACTAATTCCGCATCAATGTTTATTTCACTCATGTCATTGACAATAACAGCTACTTTTAGCCCTTTACGATTCTGAAGAACATGATTTAATATCGTGGTTTTTCCAGCTCCTAAAAAGCCGCTTAGAACTGTGACAGGTATTCTTTTATCCATTTGATTTAGTCCTTTTGAACATGCTCATTTTGTATGCCGCCTCACTTATATAGTAATGATTACGATTTAAATATTAAAAATTATTTTGTTTCCCGATGAAGGGTGTATTTCTTTAATCGTGGAGAATATTTTTTTAACTCCAATCGGTCTGGATTCGTTCGTTTATTTTTTGTAGTGATATAGTTTCTGTCACCTGTTTCAGTACAGGCTAAGGTGATTTTCACGCGCATAATTGCTATAATCCTCCTTTATTTCGTAATGATTACGATTTGTATTTTAAAATGATAAAGGCTGATTGTCAAGTTTAGTATCAAGTCTATGCCAACTCAAATAAAAAAGGGGTATCGTATTTCATTGATACCCCTTTCTATTAATAAAAGTCACCAAGTTCTTCTTCGTAATAATCTTCGTACTGTTGGACATCGGTAGGGAGTTCTTGGAGAAAGGCTAGTCCGCCTAGTATAAACATCAAAACAATCGCGATGAATGAGAGAATAACGGCGGCAATACTTGAAATCGCAAACAGTGTTTGCATTTTCATCATTTTAGCATATTGTTCCAATAATTCTTCGTAAGAAGTATCAGGCGCTTGAATCAATTGTTCAGCTGCTTTCACGGATTTTTGGACATGAATTCCCATCATAATCAGAAAAACGCCAATGGCAGCAGGAAGAACAAGCCAAAACCCACTGAGGATGGATAGACCACCTGAAATATAGAGAAAGATGCTCCCAACCTTTCCCCACTTTGTTATTGAATGAAGAGATTGAATGATTTTCTCAGTTTGTTGCAATTGTGTTCACTCCTTTATGTATTCACTCTCTATCATACTTGAGCAAGTAGTACTTTAGGAAGAGTGAATTGACCTTTTTTCTATCTTCCATTTACTTTTTATGGATAAATAAATTATTTTTGAATAAGAAAAAAGTAACAATTACTACAAATGTAATCTGCAGATTTTGTCATAAATAAGAAAAGTAGTTTAAAGTAATTAGAAAATTTATCAAAATATGTTGTTAGTTGTCTATCAATTGGTTATTATTGTATTGTATTACCATAAAAATTGGAAGGTGGAATTCATATGTTAGATCGAATTTTAAACAAAATGACCAATGTTCAACCTGCAGCTGCTAGATGTATTTTGCAAAGATTGGTAACCTCTTGCCAATCAGCACCAACTTGTTTCCTTCAAGGCGTTGGAACTTTCCGTTACTATGTGGATCGTGACACAGGTGAGATTTGTACTAGCCAAGAACGCGTTAAATGTGGCTGCTAAATTTAAGTATCTTATTTATTAGGGTGTGAACGCATGAGCATAACTCCAATTTCATTAGTAACAAATGCTATGCAGACGTCAAATAAGCGTCAAGCTGGCCATACATCAAATTCTTTTTTGACCCAAGCAGCGCAAATTGTTCAAGGCGACCATTCTCCAGAAGAGAGAAAGGCGTTATTTCAACAACTGACTTTAGTTCAGCAAGGAAAAGATTTAGAGCTTCATGTTTCTAAATTAAAGGAACTAGAGAAAGAGGTTCAAAAAGAGGGGTCTTCTTCTGTTACTGTGAATCAGCACGGTGATCAAGTTGACATTTCAAATGAAGCTCGCAGTGAGTTTGAACAAGCTGAGGAACAAACATCCGCTTCAAGCGAAGCTAATGATATCGCTGCAGAGGAAAAAGGGAAGGATGTTCAGCCAAATTCACAATAATAAAAAATGAGGCATGTGTTTGATGCTCTTCACATGCCTCATTTATCTTTAGTTTGCAGCTAGTCTTGAATAAAGACCGTCTGGAAAAGGTGCTGCATATGAGATGGTATCATTGTCTTCTACCATGATGTAGAACGGAAACTCCTGAATTTGGAATGCGTTTATCAATTGTTCGTCTACCGGAATAATTCGCAAGTTTGTTTCGTTATCACGATATAATTCTTGGTCCTTTTTTTGCCCGTTTTTCAACAAAATACTCAATGAAACGTTTAGTTTACGCTGCTTTTTTGTTTCTAGGAATTGTTCGAGTGATGGAATGCAGTGCGGACATGCTGTGTCAGTGAAGATCAGTAATTGTTGTGTACGATTTGTTTGCAGCAGATCATTCATGTGAATGGGTGATGGCTGTTCGAGAAGTGGATGCGCAAGTTTCTGCCCCACGTGTTCTATAGGTAAGATGATAAGCTGCATCTGTTGTTTTAAATAGATGATAATTCCAGCCGTTAATAGAAGGCTGCAAATCATAAGAGCGAGCTGTAAAAGAAAAATTGAATTCATCGTATATCGTCCTCTCAAAGTGAAGTTACGCAAAGCTATCATATTATAAATATCAAAAATATGTCAATTATACTAAATGGTGTAAGGTGGAGCATCTCATGAGTACAGTGAACCATTGTTTATATGCAATCTCCTATACTTGGAAAAAAAGTCGTTCTTATCTTCTTTTAACTTTGTTCATTCAAATGATCGTTGGTTTTATGCCTTTGGCTAGTGTCTGGATTATTCAAACTTTGATTAATGAAATTATTTTATTTATGACGTCTTCAGGTGACATTCAAAAGGTTTTGTGGTTATTTGGACTGCAAATGGTCATTGTGATTTTAGGATATGGGCTTCAATTCATTCTTCAGCTTAGTCAACAGAAAGCGACAAATCTGATTGGTCTGCATTTGAAAGGTGAATTGCTTCAAAAAGCGATAAGACTACCGTTTATTACGTTTGAGCACCCGTCCTTTTACAATGAAAGTCAACGTGTGATGAACAGTCATCAGCATGTTCTCAGTATGGTGAGAAGTATTTTTACAATGATGAGCGCGTTGATTACTGTTGTATCACTTCTTATCTATATGATCGGTATTCATTGGGGCTTAGCGGTCATATTGTTCTTGTTTACCTTGCCTGTATTATGGATTGAACTTTTCTTTGGAGGCGCACGTTATCGATTAAATCGTTTGTTAACGGCTAATGATCGAAGAGAAATGTATGTGTCTGATCTCGTCGCACAGCGAGATTCTTTAAAGGAAGTTCGTTTATATGGAATAGGGAATTATCTTCTTCAAAAGTGGAGAGGTCACTACATTAAAAGTGCAGATGAAAAATATAATTTGCTGAAACGCCAAGTGCGCTGGGAGATGGCAGGCGGGTTGCTCATGACATTGGCCTATGTGTGCTGTGGTTTATTGATTGTCTTTCTTATTTTTCAAAAAAAATTAGCAGCGGGTACGTTTGTTGCAGTGCTACAAGCTGTACAAAACATTCAAAGTGGGTTTCAAGATTTAACAAGGGAATGTTCTAGTTTATATGAAACAAGCCTATATGTTGATGAAATGAGAGCTTTTCAAAAGAGAGAAGAGGAAATGCATGAACAGACGGAAGAGGCAGCGTCGCTTGAGGGAATTGAGCATATCCAGTCCATTACATTAGACAATCTCTCTTTTACTTATCCGAATATGAAAAAACCAGCGATTGAGCATATTCATTTTCATATGAATAAAGGTGAGCGAATTGCATTAGTAGGAGATAATGGATCCGGTAAAACCACTTTAATCAAATGTTTAACCGGCTTATACGATCCAGATCAACAGAATATGCACAAAGTCAATGGAGAGGATATTTCCACCATCCATAAAAAGACCTATCATGCGAGAATGGCTGTTCTTTTTCAAGATTTTATGAAGTACGAATTCACTGTGAGAGAAAACATAGGGTTTGGCCGTATTGATGATATAGAAGAGAAAGAGCGGTTGATTTCAGCCGCCCGCCAAGCAGGTATAGAGAAAAGAATTAATCAAATGGAAGACACATATGATGCGCAGCTAGGTCGCTTTTTTGAAGAGGGACATGAATTGTCTGGCGGACAATGGCAAAAGCTTGCGATGGCGAGAACCTTCTTTAGAGAAAGTGATTTTATTATTTTAGATGAACCGACCTCTGCTCTCGATCCGCTGTCGGAGATCTCGCTCATCCGAAAGTTATTCGATCATACGCAGGATCAAGGGGTTTTGTTTATTACACATCGTATGGGAGCGGCCCGCTTAGCAGACCGTATCATTGTCATGAAAGATGGTGCTTTCATTGAAGAGGGCAACCATGATGAACTGATGGCGTTGCACGGAGAGTACAGAAGGCTATACGAGGCACAATCTCAACTATTTCAACAAAAGGAGATGGTGTAAGGTGAGTGTCTTTTATTTCATAGGCGTCTATTTACTAGGAATCATTTTTGCAGGTGCATGGCTGGATAAAGCAAGAAAACAGAAGGCACATGTCCAGCAGATCAATGCTTATCGGCTGCTGCCTCCTTCTTTCGCGGCACCTATGTTTTATTTATTTTTGTTGATTGAGTTGGTTTGTACGGTTTATTTGTTTATATGGAACATGTCTGTCCTGCCTGCAATTGGCCTTACAGCCCTGTTATGTATTTATACTGGAGCGGTTACGTTCAATTTAATGAGGGGGCATCGTGATATTTCGTGCGGTTGTGGAGGGTTACTGGAAAACGATCGCCTGCATTGGGGGATTGTGATTCGCAATCTGCTGATGCTTACTCTTGTGGCAGGGTTATTTTATGTACATGTACATCCTAGTGTTGAAATGATTTCATTGCGGTTGAAAATGATTTGTTTTCTCATTGCAGCGGCTGTCTGTTTGATCATAGCGGTCAGCCAAGAAATTGTGCTATTGAAGCGAAAGTGGATCGACTCATTCCAGATTGCAGATGGATCAATTATAGAAGGAGATAAAATGAAATGACAGATATTTTATTAATCATTGTGTTATTAATTGTCATTGCCCAGCTGGCTGTCGTTTTTTTGCTTGCACGTTTTATCGGGAGATTTATGAATAAAATAAAGTCCCTTGATGGAATTGAATTGAAGGAAGCGGATATTGGTGACCCGGCTCCGTTATTTCGCAGTTATTCGCATGTAGGTGAAAAGGTGATCTTGAAGGAGTATTTGCAAAATGGGCGAGCTGTGATGCTGTTATTTGTGAATTCTACTTGTATGACTTGTAAAAGTATTTTGTCTGATGTGCAGCCTCAAACTTCACATGATGATGCTCATGTGATTGTTATTAATGGAGATGAACAAGCCGATGATGCTTCGCTTCTTCAATTGCTGCCGGAGCAAGCTGTTTATATGCGCTCATCACAAATTATGGAGTTGTATGGGGTAACAGTTGTTCCACAAGCGCTTCTGATTGATGAACATGGTATCATTCTGAAAAGAAAATCGCTTCAAAATGCGAAGCAATTTGAGCAGTTGGTGCATGCTTCATAAAAAAAGCGTCTCTTTCTTCAAGAGACGCTCCGTTTATAATTCTTTTCCTAAAATATCTAAGTCGTACCGATTGCCGTCCATTTCTGCGATGCGTGGCAAATGTCCCCAAGTCTCAAAGCCGTGCTTCTTAAATAATTTGATGCTGGCTTCGTTGTGGCCAAAAATAAAGGCAAGTAACGTTCGGATGCCTAATGAGGGTGCCAATTCGAGCGCCTCTTGTAAGAACAGTGACCCTAAACCTTTTCCTCGATAGTTTTGGTTCAAGTAAATACTCATTTCAACAGTACCGTTGTATGCGGGTCTGCCGTAAAACGTTTCAAAACTGAGCCAGCCGTAGATATTTCCTTCCTCATCTGTTTTCACATAGAGAGGACGTTTCTCTGAATGATTCAAAAACCACTGACGGCGGTCTTCTACTGTAACAGGTTCAGTATCGGCCGTTACTTCTCTTGAAGCAATCGTTGAATTGTAGATTTCGACGATCTCTTTGAGGTCATCTTCTGTTGCCATGCGGTTGAAAGTTTTCACCATATGTACCCCCATCTTTTTTCATTCATCATACATATTATTGATGCGATTGCGCAAAATAAAAAGAAAAATGATTTCGTGTGTATATATTTTTTGAAAAGTGTTCAGAATGTTGCTGAGGTGATGAAAAATGAGAGAGGAAGAAAAGAAACGTACTTCCAAAATCACAAAAGTTCAGCAATTTTTCCGTAAGCGCTGGGTATTCCCTGCTATTTACTTGGTCAGCGCAGCGGTCGTGTTAACAGCCGTTCTTTGGTATCAAGCTGTATCGAAAGATGTGAAAGACCAACTATCTGATGGAAATCAAACAGGACAAGAACAGCGTGATGATGCCGTTGAAGTCGGAAAGCCAATTGAAAATGTCGCTATGCCGGTCCAGAATTCTGAGAATGTTTCTGTCGTGAAAAAGTTCTATGAAGCAGATGCTGATCAAAAAGAAAAAGAAGCAGCACTTGTAAACTATAATAACACCTATACCTTAAGCAAAGGTATTGATCTTGCAGATAAAGATGGCAAAGTGTTTGATGTCACAGCTGCTCTTAGTGGAACAGTCGTTCAGGCGAAAAAAGATCCAGTTCTCGGTCACGTTGTTGAAATTGAACATGAAGATGGATTGTCTACTGTGTATCAATCGTTGTCTCAAGTGAGTGTAAAAGAAGGCGATGAAGTAAAGCAGAATGATGTCATCGGTGCTTCTGGTAAGAATCTATATGGTGCTGAAAGCGGCAACCATGTTCACTTTGAAATTCGTATGGAAGGTTTAGCGCTTAATCCACTTAGCTTCATTGATAAGCCTGTTTCTTCCATTGAAAAAGCAGCGCAAGAAGTGACGGAAGAAGCAAAAGAACCTGCTCAACCAAAGGCTGATGAAAAAACGAAGGAACCTGCTGCTGACGATAAGGCAAAAGAACCGGCTGAAGAAAAATCTGAAGATAAGTCTGATGAGAAGGGGAAATCCTCTGATCAAGAAAAGTCTTCAGATTCCTCTAAAGACCGCAGTCAGTCAGAAGAAACAAAACAATCTTAATGTCATGTCAGATCCTCTGTGTAGATAAATGCACAGAGGTTTTTTCTGTCTTTAAAAAACCTCCGCCATATGGCGGAGGGGATGCTATAAGGCGGCAGGTCCTTCTTCACCTGTCCGAATGTTGATTGTATTTTCTATCTCATATATAAAAATCTTCCCATCCCCTGGTTCGCCTGTACGCAGTACTTTCTGTGCTGTTTCCACGACCTGTTCAACAGGTACTTTGCTTAAGACGATTTCAATCTTTAAACGTTCGTACACATTGCTTTCCTTTTTGACGCCACGGTATAGTTCCGTATGTCCCTTTTGTAATCCGCAGCCGTGCACATTGGAAAAGGTAATCGAGGTGACACCAATCTTTCCAAGCTCCACCTTTAATGTTTCAAAATTAGCTGGACGTGTGACAATCTCCACTTTATACATTTTGCTCATAGAGACACCCCTTTTTCTTTAATCTTGATATGCTTTTTCGCCGTGCATCGTTAAATCAAGACCGACTGATTCTTCTTCTTCAGTTGCGCGAATCTTGAAGAAGATGTTGACGACTTTGATGATCACGTATGTGACAACTGCAACAAAGACGTATGTGGCCACGATGGCGACAACTTGTTTCCAAAGTAAGCTTGGATCGCCGTAAAATAAGCCGTTGGCTCCGCCATCATTGACAGATGTAGTGGCGAAAAGGCCTGTAGCAATGCCTCCCCACGTACCGCCGATTCCGTGCAGACCGAATGCATCCAGTGCATCGTCATAGCCGAACTTGGCTTTGAGTGAATAGACGCCCCAGAAACAAACGATTCCACCGATGATCCCGATGATAATCGAAGCAAATGGTGTGACAAAACCTGCGGCAGGTGTAATCGCTACTAGGCCTGCAATGGCGCCGGAGATTGCACCTAGCATCGTTGGTTTTTTGTTGATCATCCATTCGACCAACAGCCAGCCGATGATTCCTGCAGCAGCAGCTGTATTGGTGTTAATAAAGGCATACATGGCGACACTATCTAATGTGAGGGCACTTCCTACGTTAAACCCAAACCAGCCAAACCAAATCACAGCTCCACCAAGAAGTGTGTAGATCAAGTTATGCGGAGAAGAACTTGCCGCTTCTTTTCGCTTCCCGAGAACAATGGCTACGACTAGACCAGCCACACCGGATGATATGTGGACGACGTTTCCACCGGCGAAGTCAAGTGCTCCCATTTCTCCAATCCAGCCGCCGCCCCATACCCAGTGTGCGACTGGAGCGTATACAAATGTGACCCAAAGGAGTGTAAACACGACCACCGCTGAGTAACGAATACGTTCAGCGAAGGCACCAGAGATAATGGCTGTTGTGAGGACGGCAAAGGTCATTTGGAACATCATGAACAATGAATGTGGAATTGTATCACTATATGAACCAGGTTCAAAGCCAACGCCTTTTAGTCCAACCCAGTCAAAGCCTCCGATCCATGCATTGCCTGGCGCAAAGGCCAGTGAATAGCCAAACACGATCCAGACGATAGAGACAATGGCTAGTGAGGTTAAGCTGTGCATTGTCGTACTTAACACGTTTTTACTTCTCACAAGTCCTCCGTAGAATAAGGCTAAACCCGGTGTCATTAACCACACGAGTAGTGCGCAGAAGAACATAAATACTGTATCACCCATTTGCATGCTGCATTCCCCCGAATCATTCAGAATTAATAGATTTCTTAATTCTTCATTATAGAGAGAAAAGTCATATATAACATATTCATGTAAGTTTATCTAACATGGTTTTTTGGTCATTATCAATATAAATGGATGAAAAGTTCGTAAAAAATGAGAATAAACGTGCATGAATCACGAAAAATAAAGGGCGTTTGACCTATAAAATCGAACTGAGAAACAATTTGGTTCGCTCCTCTTGAGGAGAATCAAATAATTCTGATGGGGTACCTTGTTCGACGATTCGTCCTTCATGCATATAAACAACTCGGTCAGCTACTTCTTTTGCGAAGCCCATTTCATGAGTGACGATGACCATTGTCATGCCTTCTTTGGCAAGACTTTTCATAGTTTGCAGCACTTCGCCTACAAGCTCTGGGTCCAGCGCAGAAGTGGGTTCGTCAAATAACATGACATCGGGCTTCATGGCGAGAGCTCGTGCGATGGCAACGCGCTGTTTTTGACCGCCTGATAGCTTTGAAGGGTACACTTTTGCTTTATCCGCTAGTCCGACTTTTTCTAATAAGACATTGGCTTCAGTTATCGCTTGTGCTTTCTTTGTTTTTTTCACCATGACCGGTGCTTCGATGATGTTTTCAAGCACGGTTTTGTGCGGGAAGAGATTAAAATGCTGAAACACCATGCCTATTTTCTGCCTCATTTCATTTAATTGATCTCGTTTTGGATGAACGGGACTGCCATCAATGATGATCTGACCGTCATTTTTTATTTCTAAAAAATTCATACAACGGAGCAAGGTGCTTTTTCCAGAGCCGCTTGCACCAATTAAGACGACGACATCATTTTCATATACAGTGAGATCGATATCTTTTAAGACATGCAGCTCTCCAAAGTATTTATTCAGTTTTTCAACACGAATGATCTCTTTTGATTCTGTCATGCTTCTCCTCCTAATGATCACTGACTGAAAGTTTCTTCTCAACGGTTTGCACAGCGAATGTTAACAGCAGGACAAGAACTAAGTAATAGACAGCCACGACAAGTAAGTACGTCATGTTGTCAAAACTGTTGGAACCTTGAGTGGTGGCGATGTTAAAGAGTTCATTGACGCTGATGAAGGCGGCAAGTGATGAATCTTTTAAGCCGATAATAAACTGATTGCCGAGCGGGGGAAGGGCACGCCGCATCGCTTGCGGGAGAATGATACGTCTCATGGTTAGAAATCGCCCCATGCCAAGAGAACGTCCTGCTTCTTTTTGACCTTGATCGATTGATTGAATCGCACCTCTAAATATTTCTGCTATATAGGCACCGTTATGGAAGGCAAGCGCAATAGAGGCTGCCCAAAAGTCGGGTATATTTAATTCTGTAAGCCCAAAATACAGGATAAAAATCTGCACAATGAGTGGTGTCCCGCGTACAAGGAAGATATAGGCATTTGCGATATAACCGAAAACGGCTACGCGGGATATTTTTAGTAAGGCAAAGAAAAGCCCGATGAACATGCCGATGAAAATGCTGATGACAGTGAGTTGTAAGGTGAGCAGCATTCCTTCTAAGAAAACGCCTCTAGAATCAATCAGCGTTTGAAAAAAGTGTGATAAGGTAGGCAAAACAATCATCTCCATTTGAAGAAAGTGCGCCTAGAGAAAGGCGCACAATCGTGGTTTTAATCCTGTTTGACGGTAATATCTTCGTCAAAATACTTTTCGCTAATTTGTTTTAATGTTCCGTCTTTTTTGAGTGCATCAATCGCATCATTGATCTCTTTCATGAGTTCTTTATTGTCTTTAGAGACAGCGATTGCTTGCTCACTTTGCCCGAGTCTTTCTTGTGCTTCAATTTTAAGTTTTTTCTTCATGGCTTCTGCACCTGTGGCAAAATCAGTGACGACCGCATCGTGTTTGCCGTTGGCTAGTGCTTCTAAAGCGACAACATCACTGTCGTAATATTTTGGTTCCTGCCCGCTATGTTCTTTGGCAATATCCGCATAGGACGAACCTTTAGAGACAGCGATTTCTTTGTTTTTTAAGTCATCTGCACTGTGAATGTCTGCGCCGGGTCTTGTGAAGATTTGCGGACCGGAGTAGTAATACGGTTGAGAAAAAAGGACGTGTTTTTTTCGTTCCTCGTTGATGGTATGACTTGCAACGGCCGCATCAAATTTGCCTGCTTTGACGCCTTCGACGATGCCTGCGAATTTATATTTTTTCTGTACAGGCTCGAGGCCCATCTTGTCGCTAATCGCATTGCCGACATCAATATCAAAGCCGGACATCTGGTTTCCATCCATGTAACTGAATGGGTGGAATTCACCTGATGCTGCAAAAATAAATTTCCCATCTTCCAAAATCGGCGACCCTTTCGCTGTAGAATTACGTTTATCTCCGTTCCCATTTGTTTCATTTGAACCGCACGAAGACAGAAGTAATACTGCAACCGAGAAAAGGGCTGGGACCCAAAACCGTCTTTTTTTAATAATAAGCTTCTCCTCCTTTTCAGCCGTTCTCCGTATAAGGAGAAAGTAGGCTTTTAAATATGTGTAGCATCTTACCATTTGTTCCTCATATTCTCAATTTTATATGCGCTTTTCCAACACTTGCCCTTTTTAGAATGTATGTCTTGCTTTTCGGAGAGAGAACTTGAATTGCTAAGGGTAAAAAAGGGAAATGAATCTCATAATAACGAGGAGATAGACAAAGAACGTGTATGTCAAAAGAAGGGGGCGGGTGTATGATCAAATGGAAAAACAACCGAAAAGTCTTTTTAACGGCGATTGCTTTTGGAACGATGTTAAATCCACTGAATTCCTCAATGATTTCTTTAGCCTTGCATCAAATTCAGCATGAGTTCGGTTTGTCGTTTACGACGGTATCTTGGCTCATTTCAACCTTTTATTTGGCCAGCGCGGTCACACAGCCGATGAGTGGACGAATTGGAGATCATGTGATGAGCCGGAGAACTTTATTTTTATTTGGACTAGTTCTAGTGGCAGTCTCAGCCATTTGTGCGCCGTTTGCCCCGACTTTTGCGGTGCTGATTGTAATCCGGCTTCTTCAGGCGATTGGAAGTAGTGCGATCTATCCTTCAGGTGTTGGACTGATTCGGGATCATGTGAAGGAACGACAAGCTTCTGCTTTAGCGGTATTGTCTATTTTTGCTTCAGCGATGACAGCACTTGGTCCGACACTTGGCGGGTTTTTGATGACGATCGGCAGCTGGCCGGCGATCTTTTTAGTGAATCTGCCATTCATATTGATTAGTTTTTTTCTAGGCTTTTCCTTATTTCCTAAGGAGAAGAAGAAAAAATTGCGTATCGGAGACACTGTCCGAAAGCTTGATTTGCCAGGGATGTTTCTATTTACAGTTTGTATTGTCCTTTTGCTTTCTTTTTTATTATCACTATCTGATGGTATTCAGTATGTACAGGGCATTCTCTGTCTTGTGAGTGCGGGTGCTTTTATATGGTGGGAATATCAGGTGGATGAGCCATTTATCCAAATTCGGATGTTCAGGCAGGAGAAACGGCTTTCACTTGTGTATGTGCAATTTATCATTTTAAATATTTTCTTCTATTGTCTCTTTTTTGGCTTGCCAAGTTATTTTCAAGATGAATTGGGCTGGCGTGTGGAGATGACGGGTCTCTTTATGCTTTGCATGTCTGGCATGAGCATAATGGTATCGCCGCTGACTGGCAAGTGGGTAGATCGCGGCGATGAACGTCACCCTGTTTTGGCAAGTGCTGTGCTGATGCTGGCCGGCGCTTCCGCCATGACTTTCTTTTTTATTCCTGCGCCATTCTGGGGGAAAGGACTGGTTCTTGCTTTGCTTGGACTCAGTTACGGGATTGGAAATGTTGCGCTTCAAGCTGCGATGTTAAAAGCGAGCCCTCAACAAATGATTGGCACGACCTCTGGGCTTTTTCAAACATGCAGGTACCTTGGTTCCATTCTGTCATCTGCCGTGCTTGGCATGCTGTTTGGTGAGGAAATTGCAGGTTCTCATTTTGAACAATTAGGCTGGACATTGATCATGATTTCTCTTGTCGGCATTAGCGTCAGCCTTTATTTTTCGAGTATGGTCAGAGGAAAACAAACAATGAAAAAAGCGGCTGGGATAAAGTAGAAGAGAGGTCTTCCATACTTTATCGCAAGCCGCTTAAGAGTTGGACAGGTCTGATCCCTGATCCTTTGTCTTTCTTCTGAAAATTTTCCCTACAATTGTCTCGTAAAATGTCACGATACGGTCAATTGGAGAGTCAAAGAACTTCCATAATTTATTCATGATAAAGACAACCACAATCGATACGATCAAGCTGCCTAATACATCAAATGGATAATGATGACCGACCCAGATGCGGGAGAACCCTGTCAGTAATCCAAAAACAAGCAAAATATTGCCGAGTTTTTTATTACGGGATCGAATGGCTAGTGAAAGAGCCAGTGCACCTGTTGTGTGGTCACTTGGGAAGGAAGCGTCTGCTGAGTGCGGGATGAGTGTGTCGACTTTGTGCGCCACAAACGGCCGCTCTTCATAATAAAACAGCGTAATAGCAAAATTGACGATGAGTGCCACGATGCCTGTTACACCAGAAAAGAAGACATGCTTCTTAAATTTGTGATTACCTAAAAACCAGCAAATCAATAAGACGAGGGCATATACGAGAATGGCCTTTTTCGTAATGAAAATCATGGCCTGATCTAAAAACTCAGAATGATGAGCCATCCCGTGTATGACTTTAAACAATTCGTAATTCAAAACATCACCTATACTTTCGCTTAACGCCAACTATTTTTCAAAAGACCTATCTGTTCATTTGAAATATCCTATATTTTAGCATGTTTTCAGTGAAGTTTAAAACAGTATCCTATTCTGATAGGGAAACCTTTTGTGCTTTTGCTTCTTGCGGTTTTCGTTCGCTCCAATAAAAAACGCCCATGCTGAGTAACACGACAACGCCAGCAATGAGATATACATTTGAAAAATCTGTGAAGCTGACAAGCAGTCCGAAGACAAATGATCCAGCGGCAATCCCCGTATCATACAAGGTAAAGAAAGTTGCTGTGGCGTAGCCTGTACGGTGTGCTGGTGAGTGCTGTATCGCAAGTGTTTGCAGACATGGCACCAAAGAGCCGTAGCCCAGGCCGATGACAGCGCCGGATAAAAGAAGCATGGTGGCTGTTTGGGTAGCGGTCAGCATCCATAAACCAATCGCAAAGAGAGCAATCGATGGATAAATCACAATATGAGGCCCGACTCGGTCAAACAGTCTGCCTGTAAATGGACGTGATCCAAGCATTGCAGCTGCAAATACAATGAAGAAATAACTGCTTGCACCCATTAGGTTCAGGGAATTGGCATAGACTGAAATAAATGAAATGATCGGCGAGTAACAGAAGGAGATAATGATTCCAACTGCTGCCGTTTTTAAAGCACCTTTTTCAAACAGGTGAGAAAAAGTGAATCGAAAGATGACACTTCCGCCGTTTTCAGGCTCTGGCTGTCTAATCAGCATCGTGAAAGCTGCACCGATGGAGACGATGATCGAAAAGAGCAGAAATAAAGAATGGAATCCGATTTTTCCTACTTGATTCAGTGCGATAAACGGACCGATGACCACGGCAAGGTTCATTGACATCACAAAGTATCCAAGACCCTCTCCTCGTTTATGTTTCGGAATCATATCAGCAGCAATGGCACTTGCTACGGTTGTCAAAATGCTGAAGAAGATTCCTTGCACGAAACGCAGCATGAGAAGTGTTTGGAATTGATCAATTGGAATGTATAAATAAGTGAGCAGGGCAAAAGCCGTTGAAGAAAAAATCGCCATGCGTTTCTTGCCGAATTTCTCAATAATGGCCCCTGAAAATGGCCTTGTCACAATTGCTGATAATAAGAAGACCGTCACAAGGAGGCCGCCCTGTGATTCTGTTCCATTTAATTCATCCATTGTGTAAATGGGGAGTAGTGTCAAAAGGGCATAAAAAGAGGTGAATGTAAATAAATTCACCAGGACAATCATGATAAAGTCTTTTGTCCAAATGCGTTCGTTCATGGTGTAAGTCACTTCCTATTCAGTTGATAATTTGTGTAAAAGTGTATGGAGGAGTTGTTTTTCTTCGTAGGTAAAATCTGAAAGACATTCTTCTTCAAATTGTTCCATCGTCTGTTTGATTTTTTGAAACTTTGCTTTTGCATCGTCTGTCATGACGATGAGATTCTCACGTTTGTCTTTTCCTTGGACTCGTTTCACCCAGCCGTTTGCTTCTAGACGCGTCACGGTTCTTGTAATCGTCGGTGCTTCGACGTTCAAATAGGTCCAAATGTCTTTTTGCGTTTTAGGACCGAATGTATCCAAACAAAAAAGTACAGTCCACTGGGACATGTACAAGTCATAAGCAGCAAGCGCTTCGTTCGCTTTTTTAGACAGCAGCCGCGCGCTTTGATGTATTTGATGTAAACACTCTCTGTTTAACGTATCCATAGGCTCACCTTTATTCATTATTTATCTAGGTAAATAAATTCACCTTTCCTATTTTACGTGTTACACCGATGCTTGTAAAGTGAAAATTTTCGCCACTCGAAATGATTTTTTGTTTTGTCTTTTCTGATAAATCCCTTGTCCCATCTTCATTTTTAGCATATTCCCTATGCAATGCTAATACACTGTTACAAACCTGACAAAGAGAGTGTTTGAGGTGAGGGATCGTGTTTGGCATTTACTACCTAATGGATGAGAAATTAAGACGAACAAGCGCCGCTGAAAATGGATAATATTGATACGGATCTCATTTCACACTTCTCACATCCATTTTAGGGAGGTCGAGTGGTGTGCACGATTACATCAAAGAGCGAACAATCAAGATAGGAAAGTATATCGTGGAGACAAAGAAAACCGTTCGTGTAATTGCGAAAGAATTTGGAGTCTCTAAAAGTACTGTACACAAGGATCTAACAGAAAGACTGCCAGAAATTAATCCAGATCTGGCTAACGAAGTGAAGGAGATACTGGATTATCATAAATCAATCCGTCACCTGCGAGGGGGAGAAGCCACAAAGTTAAAGTATAAAAAAGAAGAAATTTTAGAAGGTGAGCCTGTAAAACAGTAAGCTTTAGTTCTTTGTTCATAAACATGATATATATATCTTCCTCTTATCGGTAGTTTCTAACCACAAATTTTGTAAAGACTTTTGTAAAGAAATATCTTTTTTTCTTCAAATTATGATAGAATATATAATTAGGGCAGAATGTGGTATTTGCTATGGAAACAGATTTTCAAGGAGGATATATATAGATGTTTGCTAGGGATATTGGAATTGATCTTGGTACTGCAAATGTACTGATTCATGTCAAAGGAAAAGGAATTGTGTTAAATGAACCATCTGTTGTCGCTCTTGATAAAAACAGCGGGAAAGTATTAGCTGTTGGAGAAGAAGCGAGACGTATGGTTGGACGTACGCCTGGGAATATTGTTGCGATTCGTCCATTAAAAGATGGCGTAATTGCTGATTTTGAAGTAACTGAAGCGATGCTCAAGCATTTTATTAACAAATTGAATGTGAAAGGGCTGTTCTCTAAGCCGCGTATGCTCATCTGCTGCCCGACAAACATTACATCTGTTGAGCAGAAGGCAATCAAAGAAGCTGCTGAAAAAAGCGGCGGGAAGCATGTATTTCTTGAAGAAGAGCCAAAAGTAGCAGCAATTGGTGCTGGTATGGATATTTTTCAGCCAAGTGGAAACATGGTCGTAGATATTGGAGGCGGAACGACAGATATCGCTGTCATCTCGATGGGTGACATTGTAACCGCCTCTTCTATTAAAATGGCTGGAGACAAATTTGACCTGGAAATTCTAAACTACATTAAAAAAGAGTACAAGCTGTTGATCGGTGAGCGAACTGCAGAGGACATTAAGATCCAAGTTGCAACGGTATTCCCAGACGCACGTCACGAAGAGATCTCGATTCGTGGACGAGACATGGTGACAGGATTACCAAGAACGATTACCGTCACAAGCAAAGAAGTAGAAGAAGCATTACGTGAATCTGTATCTGCCATTGTTCAGGCTGCGAAACAAGTTCTTGAAAGAACACCACCTGAATTATCAGCTGATATCATTGACCGCGGCGTCATCATTACTGGTGGCGGAGCGCTTCTAAACGGGCTTGATCAATTGCTTGCAGAAGAGCTGAAAGTACCAGTTTTCGTTGCAGAAAATCCAATGGATTGTGTAGCAGTTGGTACTGGCGTGATGCTTGATAATATGGACAAGCTGCCAAAGCGTAAACTCAGCTAATGATTTCCCTCATTCTTTTTAGAAAGAATGGGGGATTTTTATTAAAGAAGCCTGCCAATATGCCGATATATTTCATAGAAGATTGTGTACTGATGATTTTAGGTCATGTGAAAGAATTTGAATGAGGTGAGCACGTGTTAAAAGGACTATACACCGCAACATCTGCCATGATCGCTCAAGAGCGGCGGACAGAAATGCTTTCAAATAATATCGCAAATGCGAATACTCCAGGCTATAAAGCAGATGAAGGGGCCATGCGCGCATTTCCAGAAATGCTGCTAAGCCGAATGGAATCAGGACGTTTCCAAACATCTTCAGGCAAAGGCTTTAGTATCCCTCAGCAAACGGCGATTGGCGGAATTAATACGGGAACATACATGCAGGAATTGATTCCTCAATTTACACAAGGAACATTAAAAACAACGGATCAAACAACGGATATCGCATTAGTAGAAAATAATGTACCCATCAACCCGGAGACAAATCAAAAGTCAGCGCTTTTTTATGCTGTGAATACACCAGAAGGCGTTCGTTATACGAAAAGCAGTTCCATTACATTGAATGATCAAAATCAGTTGACGATCAATGGACGTGCCCTTCTTTCCGTGACGGGTCAGCCGATTACCGTTCAAAGTGAGAATTTCAAAGTGAACGCAGATGGAACCGTGAGTGAAAACGGACAAAATCTTGGACAAATTGATGTACGTGTTGCAATGGATACAAGAAACCTTGCGCGTGAAGGAAATGATTTATACCGTACAGCTGATAACCAGCCTCTTCCAAGTGCGGTCAATAACGGTCAAATGTCCTATACATTAAGCCAAGGTGTATCAGAGCTGTCGAACGTTGATGTGACGAAATCATATACAGAAATGACAACAGCCTACCGCGCATTTGAAACAAACCAAAAAGTGGTTCAGGCATATGATAAAAGTTTAGAAAAAGCAGTAAACGAAATCGGAAGAGTGTATTAATGAAGAAATGAAGAGAGAGGAGGATTCTCATGCTTAGAACGATGATCAATGCAGCTGTGTCAATGAACGAGGTGCAAAAGCAGCTTGATATCATTAGTAATAACATTGCAAACAGTGAAACAACAGGGTATCGCGCGAAAAATACCCGTTTTTCAGAGCTGGTCAGACAACAGTTTAATCAGGTAGATGAAAAAAATGAGCAGGTGGCAAACAGTCGTCTGACACCTGCTGGTTTAAGGCTTGGAACTGGAACGATGGTCAATGCATCCATTAACTCATTGCAAGGGTCTATTAAAGAAACAGGCCGTGACCTTGATGTTGCATTTGGTGCGCCATCTCAGTATTTGCAGGTCAATGCTGGCGGTAACATCCGGTATACAAGAGATGGCTCTCTTTATTTACAGCCAGGAAATAATCGGAATCAAGTCCAGCTGGTGACAAGCGAAGGCCATCCGATTCTTGACGAAAACGGGAATGAGATTGTCTTAAATGCAAATTTCCGTGATATTTCTATCGATAAAAATGGCCGGCTTACAGCTATCTCTCGAGGCAATCAACCGAATCAGCAGGTGAACCTTGGGGTTGTTCAAGTGAATAATTCTTCAGCACTCATCTCTGAAGGAGAAAATTTGTTCTCAGTCGACGGCAACTATCAAGGCGCTTTAACGGCACTGAATGGCGCAAACCGTCAGGCCATTCAACTTCAGCAAGGTGCACTTGAAACGTCGAATGTAGACATGTCTAAAGAATTAACAGACCTCATGACAACACAGCGTTCGTATCAGATGAACTCAAGAACCATTACGATGGGCGATCAAATGCTAGGACTCATTAATACCATTCGATAATGAGCAGGCGGATGTCAGCCTCTCATGATAAAAAAGGCGGCTCGCTCAAAGTCGCCCTTTTTTTTATAAAAATCTGAGACATCTGCAAGCAGATCTTCAAGATCAATCCAGGCTTCTTTTCGTTCAAGACATGTGACGAGTGTAGCAATCTGTTCATCTGCCTTGGGCGTTTGGCTGTAGAGAAGGAATAAAATTTGGAACTTGATTCTTAATAGATCAAATTGGGCATCAACGGCTTCTTTTAGCCCTTTTTGAATATACTTCATTCCTTCATCAGTTAAATTCTCTTTAAAACAGGAACGCACAGTTTCATAGAGACAAGATACATAGGAGTGGGCAGATTTCCGGTATGCTGGGAGCCGAAGCGCTTTTTTAAAGTATTCTAGTGCTTCCTTATGACGATTCTGTCTCGACTTGATAAAACCAGCGTCATAATAAACGATACCAAGCAGTTCTTGGTCATCAATCATTTTCACGTATTCGATAATTTCAATAAAAATAGCTTCTGCTTCTTCATATTTTTTTTGATCACTAAAGTTAAGTGCGAGCACAATTTTGCACCGATAAATGCTGTGGATATCCCCGTGCTTTGCAAAGATATCCATGGCTTTTTTAACATGTCGAATGGATAACAGTGAATAGCGGTTGTTATAATAAACACCACTTGTACGGAAATGAAACTCCGCTTCCTCTAGCTCATCGTCTAGCAGGGGCAGTTTTTCTTCTGCTTTTTCAAGATAATGAATGGCATCATTTTGATCGCTCTTTAAAGATTCGTATAAACCGAGAAAAAAGTAAAAATAATATTGCAGTTGATCATTCATTTGATCTTTGTGGAGCGTGAGTTCATGCTTCAGTTTTTCTAAGTCTTCTGTTTGGTTCATCCAGAGCTGGTGCCGAAAAAGCATAAGCTGATAATGTAAATGAAGCTCCTGTTTCTTTGACAATCTACGTTTATATTTGGTTAAGGACGTTTTGATCTCTTCAGCCTTCGAAAAATGTCGATGTTTTAGCATTGTATACCACGAATGGAGAAGTTTTTTAATGGATTTATCGCTTATAAAATTCATTTTTACCCTCTTATTCAATCAATGATGTAATATATATTACCATATTTGTGAAAAAACGATGAGTGTAGAGTGGATTATATTTCATGACAATAGGTAATGATAGATTCTATTTTTTACCATAAATGTTGGCTGAACATTGAAAAATGACTGCATTCATAATATACTTCAATAGGAATCAAATGAAGATTAGCGATATAGAAAAGAAGGAGAGATCAAGACATGCTTGATGCTCAGCAAATTCAAGACATTATTCCACACCGTTATCCATTTTTATTGGTTGACCGTATTTTAGAAGTTGATGGTGAGAAAAGAGCGGTTGGAATCAAAAATGTCACAGTAAATGAAGAATTTTTTAATGGCCATTTCCCTGGATACCCCGTCATGCCGGGTGTGCTTATTGTAGAAGCGCTTGCTCAAGTTTTTGGGGTCATCATGTTAGGTAAAGAAGAGAACAAAGGGAAAATTGGTTTGTTTGCAGGGATTGACAGCTGCCGATTCAAAAGACAGGTCAAGCCAGGCGATCAGCTACGTTTAGAGGTTGAAATCACACGTCTTCGCGGTCCAGTTGCCAAAGGAAAAGCAGTTGCAACAGTAGATGGCGAAGTGGCATGTGAAGCAGAACTGACATTTTCTATCGGTCCGAAAGTATCGTAATGTGTCTGACGGTTCATCTTGTATGAACCGTTTTTTATATGGAAACATTCAGCAAGAGCGGATGAGGACTTGCTTTTTTGACAAAAAAACGTCATATTAGACAAAAAAAGATGAAGGTGATAAAGAATGCTGAAAGAATTTAGAGAGTTTGCCGTCAAGGGGAATGTGATTGACCTTGCTGTCGGTGTCATCATCGGGGGAGCATTTGGCAAAATTGTCACTTCTCTTGTGAATGATTTAATTATGCCGCTTGTTGGTATTATTGTTGGGGGGCATGATTTTAGTGGATTGTCTATTAAAATCGGTTCTGCTCAAATTTTGTATGGAAGTTTCATTCAAACAGTGGTCGACTTCTTGATTATCTCCTTTTCCATTTTTATCTTTATTCGTTATTTAAATAAATTAAAACGGAAAAAGGTAGAGGAAGAGGAAGTGGTTGAAACGCCAGATCAAACGGAAGTGTTGTTAACCGAAATTAGAGATTTATTGAAAAATCAAAGCCAATCGAAAGATGTGCAATAGAAAAAGAGCGGCTCATCCCGCTCTTTTTTATGTGTTCTGTTTAAAAGCATCCAGCAGTTTTTCTCCTGATAGCCCCTCTTTGACGAGGTCTTTTAATACTTCTTCGGTTTCTGTTCTGTAACGATTTGTGATCATTTTACCGTCGAGTAATACAGATATGTTTTCTTCTAAGGCAACGATGTTTTTGACTTGGACCGATAGATGAACAGGGCGGTTGTTTTCTTTTGTAATCGTCACGAGAATCTTTACTTCTGTATGCTGCTGAAAGAGCACTTCAAACACTTGTCTATGCTTCTTTGGGATCAGTGCCTCGATCATCCAGTGATTTTCGCCATCTTCTTTATTAATGATTAAGCCGTCACGAAGGGGAATGCTGGACATTTTATCTTGCTTTGGATCAAGTTCGATTTTTAAATCAATCAGCCTAAAGGTTTTCATATTTATCACCTCACAAGCGTTCATTATTCGTAAGTATCATTATAGCATACAACATCTGTATAAATGAAACCGCTACCTACTCAGAACTAGCTGCATATAAGTGAAAGGAGATGTTTTATGGAGTCCTATCAACTTCGAAACATACATATTGGTGAGGAAAAGGAAAGCAATGTGAGGATCTATACATGGGGAGACATTCTCTCATTTTGTGATGTGTATATGGAAGAAGGGGAGTCCCTCACTTTTCAATACGTGACAGACGATCAAATGGACTGTTTCGAATTTCAATTGTCAATTCATGATGGAAGGCTTTGTTTTTATTGGTTTGCGTGGGACGGGTCTGACTATATTCACATGCCTTCTAGTAATTGGATTCATTCAGATGTTTTTTATCAATTTATGAAAAATAAGTATTTCGTCAAACAAAATAAGATGATGTTTTATACGCAAGCGGTAAAAAGTAAAAATGATTGAGGAAATAAAGAATTTGAAGAACGATTTTATCATTTTCGTTTTTTGTCTCTTGTGCTATTTCTCAGTAGACTAGGGTTAGCTGAAAGGAAAGGAGGCAAAAGGCAAAGGTCTAGCATCTCGCGGCCCTCCTCTAGCTATAGCTGATAGACTTTGCCTTGTACACATATTCACTGCGTAATAGTAGAACCAAGGTTTCTTTGTATCAGTCATGTGTCCCCTGTGAATCCCCTTGTGCGTATCCGGTCATGTAGCGTGACCGGGTACTCTTATATTCATTGATAAGCCGATCATCCCTTGCAAATAGTGGATACTCATTTCATAATGATGATGGATTTGATAAACGGAAGGTCAACTGAAAATGCAGGCAAAAAAGGAGAGACCGATGACAAACATTCAATTAATCGCAACGGATTTAGACGGAACTTTATTGAACAGTGAGCACAAAGTGAGTCAGGAAAACGAGCAGGCGTTAAAGGAAGCAGCGGCGAGTGGGATTGAGGTTGTCGTTTCAACAGGAAGAGCGTATTTTGATGTGAAATCTATTTTTGATCAGCTTGGGATGAATACGTGGGTCATCAGTGCTAATGGAGCTGTGATTCATGATCCAGAAGGTCAGGTATATCATTCGGCTGTTCTAGAAGAAGAAAAAGCAAAACACATCTTATCATGGCTTGAGGAGCGTGATTATTACTATGAAGTGTTTACGAATGAAGCCATTTACACACCAAACCGCGGCAGGGAGCTTCTGGCGATAGAAATGGACCGCTTAAAGAGTGCAAATCCAGAAACGGATCAGCGTGTTCTTGAGCAAGCGGCTGAAGTTCAATACAGCCAGTCTGGTTTTGCTTATATTGATACATATCAAGAATTGTTTCGTGAGGATCAGAATCTTTCGTTTTATAACATCTTAGGTTTCTCATTTTTTCAAGACAGATTGAAAGCCGGATGGGATGCGTTTGGACATGATTCTGAATTAACATTGGTTAGTTCGGCTGATCATAACTTTGAAATTGGAGCAAAGGAAGCGTCGAAAGGGCAGGCGTTAACCAGGCTGGCAGAAAAGCTCGGTATTCCATTAAGCCGAACAGCGGCTGTAGGAGACAGTTTAAATGATGAATCAATGATTCGGGCAGCTGGGGTTGGAATTGCAATGGGGAATGCGAGAAAGGATATAAAAGAATTAGCTGATCACGTCACGTTAACAAATGATGAACATGGTGTGGCACATATGATTCAACATCTTTTGAAATAATTGAATCGTATGTATTTGTATAAATGACATAGGATGAAGCGCATTCTACAAAAGAGGAATTCAGAACTACTTCTATTTACACCTGCTATGGAACATCATATAATTTAATTATGAATATAACCCGCTTGTAAGGAAGTTAAGGAGAGTAAACGAATGGCGCTGGAATCTTATAAGTCCGACAATCTGCATTTAATCAAGGAAGCCTTAGACTATACTCAGGTTGGCCTGACGGTGACGGACCCGTCTTTACCTGATAATCCTTTAATATATGTGAACAAGGGCTTTTTAGATATGACAGGCTATCAAGAAACCGAAGTATTAGGAAAGAACTGTCGTTTCCTTCAAGGAGATGAAACTGAACAGATTGCTCTCAAACAAATTAGGACAGCCATTGAAAACAAAGAGGCTGTCACTGTTCAGTTGAAAAACTATAAAAAATCTGGTCAAATGTTTTGGAACGAGTTAAGTGTGGCGCCTCTATGGATTGATGAAAATGAAGGGAAACGCCTTTATTTCGTTGGTCTGCAAAAGGATGTTACGAAAGAGAAGGAACAGCAAGAGCTTCTTGAGCAATCCATTGATGAAGTATTGAATATTTCTGTCCCAATTGTTCCGGTGAAGGATGGTATTTCTGTCCTGCCGATCATTGGTACGTTAACAGCACCAAGATTTGATAAAATCATCTCAACAGTCTCCACTTATATCTCTCAATCCAAAGACGATTACTTTATTGTGGATCTGTCTGGTTTATTAGAGGTGGATTCATTTGTGGCAGATGCGATCTTTAAGCTGAATGATTTGATTTTAATGACTGGCACTGAACTGATCGTGACAGGTATTAAACCAAATCTTGCGATGAAAATGGGAGAAATGAGAGAGGACTTCCGCGAGTTGAATACGTATATGAATGTGAAATCTGCATTGAAAAAGCTGCAAATTTAAGCATTCCTTTAGCTGAGATTAAAAAAAGAGGACTTTTCATCAAGTTTGAGAAAAGTCCTCTTTTTGCTGTCATTACGATGATTGAGCGGCTGCACTTAACGTGAATAAATCTTCTAGTTCGTTCGTTGACAGCTCTGTAATCCAGCTTTCACTTTGGATAATTTGATCATTTAACGTTTGTTTTGTTTCGAGCATTTGATCAATTTTTTCCTCTATCGTGCCGGTTGTGATCATCTTATGGACGTGCACAAACCGCTTTTGCCCGATGCGGTAAGCACGGTCTGTTGCTTGGTTTTCTACAGCAGGATTCCACCATCTATCGTAGTGAATGACATGATTGGCGGCGGTTAAGTTTAGTCCGGTTCCTCCTGCTTTTAAAGAAAGAATTAAGATGTTGAACTCTTTTTTCTGGAAGCGTTCCACCATTTTGTCCCGATCATGTTTTGATAAGCTCCCATTTAAAAATTGAACTGGTTCTCCAAACATCTTTTCGGCGAGCTGTTTGATCATGTTGCCCATTTCAATATACTGCGTAAAAATGAGACAGCTTTCTCCTTGTTCGTGTATGGCTTTTAACAGCTCTGCTAATTTATCCATTTTTAATGAACGCTTCAACAATTTCACATCTGTTCCGCTCTCTTTTAAATAAAGAGCAGGGTGATCGCAAATTTGTTTGAGTCTGCCAAGCATACTTAAAATGATGGCTTTCCGCTGCATCCCTGTTAATGAGGCCATATGTTCGAATGTATCTTTGACCAGCTGTTCATATAAAGATGCCTGCTCTGCAGATAACGGGATGAATTCTTTTTCTTCTAGTTTCTCTGGCAGATTGAGTGCGACTTCTTCATCTTGTTTTGTTCGTCTTAATAAGAATGGCTTGATCAGCTGCTGTAGCTGTTGGATTCTTTTTTCTTCACGGTCTTTTTCAATCGGAAGGACGAACTTTTTATGAAAACTGGTCAGGCTGCCGAGATATCCTTTGTTCACGAAGTCGAAAATAGACCAAAGCTCTGTCAAGCGGTTCTCCATCGGTGTCCCGCTGAGGGCAATGTGGTGCTGTCCTTTTAATTGCCTAATGGCTCTCGATTGTTTCGTATGGGCATTTTTAATGTTCTGGGCTTCATCTAAGCAAATGGTATTCCATTTGGCTGCTGTTAATTCATCACGGTCAGAATGTGAGAGACCATACGAAGTGAGGACGATATCTGTTGATTCGTACGCTTTTGTAAAGTTCTCACCTTGTGGACGTGACGGTCCATAATGCAGAGCGACATTCAAATGTGGTGCGAATGTTTCAAGCTCTCTTTGCCAGTTCCCTAATACGGAAGTCGGTGCAATGATGAGAGATGGAGCGGCGTCTTGTTGATGCTCCTTCAAATAGGTGAAATAAGCGATCATTTGAATCGTTTTTCCAAGTCCCATATCATCTGCTAAACAAGCCCCGAATCCATGAGACCTTAAGAACAGAAGCCAGTTGACACCGTGCTGCTGATACGGGCGCAGTGTGCCCTTAAAGGACTCACTCATCTCATAGGATGGCAGCTCTTGTGTATCATTTAACTGATGAACAAGTCCTCGTAGTTGAGACGAAAGTTCAAATTGAATATGGGCAAAGGCCGAACTGTCTAGCAGCTCAGGAATCGACTCAGAGGAGGCCTCTTGGTCTGCGAGTTCACGTGATAAAATATCCGACATATGAAGTCCTTCGTTCTCAGCGCGCTCCATCCATTTCTTCATTTGCTGGATAAAGGTCGGATCGATTTTAATCCATTGTCCACGAATGTTGACAAGACGACGTTTACTTTGAACAAGCTCGTTGAACTCATCTTCTGTCAGCTCAATCCCGTTTGTGGCAAAGCGCCAATTAAAGTCCATAAGGGCATCCATTCCAACATGCGATTCGCCTCGTGGTGTGGAGGAAATCCGTGCTTTTAGCATCATGGTGCTTTCTTTGACGATCTGCCACCATGATGGGAGCAGGATCTCAATCCCCATGTTCACAAGTGTTTCACTCGCTTCAGATAGGAAGAGCCACGCTTCTTCTTCTGACATGAGGGTGGTACCAGATGTAAATGAGAGCCAAGGGACAATCTGACCGAACCGCTCCAGCTCTCTGGTGATTTTTTCTTGAAACGGACGCCATGATTTTTTTAAAGAACGGATGCCTTCAAAGAAATGCAGATCACTGTTTTTCTTATCACGCAAAAACAATTCAATTTTCCAATCATCCCCGTCGAAATCAGGCTCATTTAAACGCAAGCCGACAGTGAAAGGCGTCTCATCATCAATCCAGCCGATCGTTTCCAAGAAATCCTGTTCATCTAAAAAATGTCCTTGGAAGGAGGAAAGAGCAGGCGATTGTACAGTCATTCGGTTCCATTTGTGCTGCAAGGCATCATCATATTGAATGTAATCCTTTACGGCAAAGGAGAACCAATCAGCTGTGTAGCCATCTAACAGGCCTTCTTTGTCTTTAAAGCGAAGCATGCCTTTTGTCCATGCCTCGAAATCTGGGACAAAATCTTCATCCTCGATGAATTCGTAAATGGTTGAGGCTGTTTTCATAAGCGGCTCTGTTTCATCCGTTAACGTCACATGGCTGAAAGTATTGAATGAATTTTTCCCTAGCAATTCAACGGTCATCCAAGGACTTAACAGGAAGGCAGGTGTGCCAATAAAGCTCACATCTTCTAAGAATGTTCCGTAAAAAGATGATTCGTGCCATTGGAAAAGCTGCCTCTTCATTTCATTTAGCGGTACAGGCTGTCCGTCCTCTGCTTGCGCTGAAATGGTGAAAGAGAAATCTTCGGTTTGTTCTGCATGAATGACAATTTGTTTATGGCGTGTCATCAATTAATTTTCCTTTCTTCATTTCCTCTTGGAACGCACGCAGCCGTTTTGTTGAATCTTGCAGCTGCTGTACATATCTTTCCCACACCGCGTTTTTTTTCGTTTTATGATAAAGCGTACGCAGTTTTTTGAGCATTTTCACAGATTCCCGGTAAGCACTTCGATTCTTTTGATCGAGAAGCAGTGAGATTTCCCGGTGGTATGAAGGAATGAGTGCTTCAGGCTCTTCCTTTGCAATCTGTTTGATCAGTTCTTTCTCCAATTCACTGATAGAGAAACCAACAAGGCTGTGTATTTCAATCCATTCTGCATAGCGTTCTTGTGCATATAAGAGCTGACTATATTCAGTAAAGGCATAAGGCATACAGATTTGGAGATAGCGTTCATACAAGAAATGATCTTTCGTCTGTTTAAAGTACGCGTCTAAATAAAAGAAGAAATCGCTGACGGCTCCACGCAGTTCTCTATAAGATAGGTCAAGCTGGCAATATTCTTCTAATACATATGTGATCTCTCGATACCAAAGTTTGAGACGCTTCCAGTCCTTGCGGTTTGTGAGATCCTTTAGCCAATTGAGCACATTTGGCAGCATATCTGCATTGAGCAATTTTAATTGCTGGAAGAGTCTTTCGTCTTCTTTTAGCAAATAATCCATATGCATCAGCCCAATGGTGCGCTCAACCGTTTGCTCCTGCTGTTGGGCGCTCTTGAGTAATTCTGTTTCTTTTTTGACCCATTTCCCTCTATTTAATATAGTTCCCCACATTTCCATAAAGACCGCAACTCGTTCATGCTGGAAAGGTCCGCTGATTTGAAGAAGTGTCCGAACGGCAGTTGGTGTGTTTTCAAGAAACGGATCGAGGGAAAAGGAAAGGGCGTATGTCCTCAAATGATCCACTGAATCAAAAATGGTGTTCATGAGCTGTTCTACATATGGATTCATCGAATAAAAGTCTTTTTCGGCATCAAGGCGGCCGAGGTCGATTAGCTCATGGAGCCTTAACCACACATCGATGGACGTATGAATCGCATACAAACTCTTGAATTCAGGTGAAGTGGGTGCGTGTTTTTTCAGGATCGATAAATAGCCATAATACAAATGCTGTGGCGTTTGCTGGTGTTTCGGTGTCCGTTTCAGCCAGAGGTGAAATTCCTCCTGGAAAAAATTCAGCCAGCTCTGAAGTGATTGTTCATCTGGGCGCTTCACTTGGAAGTGCTGGCGAATGAGTTCTTTGCTGCGCTGTAATTCATCCTTCTCTGACCAATTTTCTGTAAAGCCGGTCACACTCTCTACTTGAGCGTATAGCGAAAAGAAGACAGCGAGGATATGTTTACATAGTCCATCAGCTGGACATGAGCAGCTGCTTCTCACTGGAAACAGCACATGAAGGTGGACTCTTGCTGCCACGACATCATGTACATAAGCTGACCATTCGGTATCAGACTCTTGCTTGAGCCGATATACGCTGTCCTGTCTATAAGTAATCAATGCTTTTTTGATGAGTTGCTTGTTTTCATCTGTTGCAGGAAGAAGTTCTTTGATCTGTTCGGCTGTTTGTTTGATTTCTTCTTCGTTGATGTTGTGCTGAAGCATTTGATCCGCTCCTAACCAAGTAAAAGATTCCAATTCTTTTATTATAGCTCAATGGTGATTTATAAAAAAGTTTTTCATGAAAATGGTCATAAATTTCAAAAGCTGTCGAATGATGTAATAGAGTATTGCATAAACCAACCATACAGCATATAATAATGAAATTAGTGGAATCGAAAGGATACAGACATGGATAATAAGGGTTTAAATCAAGAAGAGTTTTTAAAGATTTTGATGTACGCTCATGATATTGGTGAAAATTCCAATGATGTCACAACAAAAGAAATGCTTGAAAATCTGATTGCTCATATTCGAAATGGCCTTGTTTCATAAAAGTAGCCCCCTGCTCTCTCAGCAGGGGGTTTTTGTATGCTTTTATGAATGGAACGAAAATCCCCGGCATACGATGACATTACAAGCATAAGGAGTATGGGGAGCTGATGTGTCATGAAGGTTGCGATTGCAGGCTGTGGATATGTAGGGCTTGTCACAGGGGTGTGTTTAGCAGAGGCAGGACATGATGTGACATGTATGGATATTGACCGGCGGAAGGTCATGCAGCTGAAGCAAGGGAATCCTCCGATGTACGAGCCGGGATTAAAAGAACTGCTCAAACGGAATATGGAGCAAGGACGCATTCGTTTTCATATTAATGGAGTGTCAGCCTATTCGCAGGCTGACGTGTTAATGATTGCTGTCGGTACCCCGCAGCAGGCAGACGGTCAAGCAGATTTGCAGTATGTCTTTCAAGCGGCAAAGGAGATGGGCTTACAAGCAAAGCCAGGCGCAGTGCTTGTCGTGAAAAGTACAGTGCCTGTCGGAACGGGCGATCAAATTGATCATTTGATTCATCACGTGTTAGGTCGTAAGGAGCCATTATCTATTGCATCGAATCCAGAATTTTTACGAGAAGGGTCTGCCATCTCAGATACGCTGCGAGCGGATCGGCTGGTGATTGGAGCCGAAACGAAGAACGGATTAGATCAGCTAGAGTCTATGTATGCGGAATTCCACATTCCATTCGTGAGAACAGATCGGAAAAGCGCAGAGATGATCAAATACGCATCAAATGCATTTCTTGCCACAAAAATCAGCTTCATGAATGAAATTGCTTCGATTTGTGGAAAAACGGGAGCTGATGTTGAGAGAGTTGCAGAGGGGATGGGACTCGATCAGCGGATTGGTGCTTCGTTTCTTAGGGCAGGCATTGGTTACGGAGGTTCCTGTTTTCCGAAGGATACTAATGCCCTTGTCCAAATTGCAGGGCATGTGTCCCATGATTTTGAGCTATTGAAGGCTGTCATCAAAGTCAACAATGAGCAGCGAGCAAGTTTTATTCGAAGTGTGAAGGAGCGGATGGGAGAAAACTTGGAAGGGAAGAGAATGGCTCTTCTTGGCCTTTCCTTTAAGCCGAATACAGATGATATGAGAGAGGCGCCGTCAATCCCAATCGCTCATCAGCTCCATCAATTAGGAGCGGAGATCGTAGCCTATGATCCTGCTGCCGCTCGCAATGCAGCTCAAGAACTGCCTGATCAAGTCCTTTTTGCTCAAACGATTGAAGAGGCGATCAAGGATGCTGATGCTGTCTGTATATTAACTGAGTGGGCCGATATTCAGTCATTTCCACTTTCAGCTTATAAAGATTTCATGAGGCAGCCGATCATTTTTGATGGCCGGAATTGTCATACGCTTGAAGCGGCAGAAGTAGCTGGTGTCGAGTATCATTCTATTGGGCGCAGGCCTGTCTCTCCTATTTATATGTAATGAGAAAAACCGATAACTTCATGTGTTATCGGTTTTTGCATTAATGCGGAAGAATGAATCCGCCATATAAAAATGCAGCCACAATCAGAAAGGCAGGGTGCAATTTGAATTTGGTCATAAAGAAAAATGAAATGGCGGCAATGGCAAGTGATTGTGTCCAGCCAATGGCTTTCACGGCATCTCCGCCAATTTCCCATGTTAATAAAAGCATCATCATCGCAATGACAGGCTGCACAGATAAGGTCATGCCTTTGACGACAGAAGATTGGCGAAAACGGTCAATGAGTTTTAGCAGTAAGATCAATCCGATCGCAGACGGCAGGATCGTCGCAAGAAGTGCAACGATAAAGCCTGGCCATCCCATGACATCATAGCCTACATAAGCCGCAATTTTCGTAGCGATTGGACCTGGAAGTGCGTTGGCTAATGCGAGCATATTGGAGAACCCTTCGTTCGTCATCCAATGAAAATGATTGACGATTTCTTCATAATTGAGCGGAATGGAGGCAGGTCCTCCGCCATACCCTAACAGATTGGATAAGAAGAATGCCCAGAATAAAAAGAGAATCAGCATCACGAAGACACTCCTTTCTCTTTATTTGTTCGAGTCCAGCGATCTTTCAGTTTAAAATGAAAGGCACCATAACATAAAAAGATGATGACAATGATTCCTGGATGAATCGAGAGTACTTGAAGACCGACAAATGCCAAAAGGAATAGGACGATTCCGAAGATCATGCCGAAGCCCTTCAACGCTTTTTGTCCAAATTCATATGCCATGATTCCTAACAGAACGGCAATCACTGGTGTCACAGCACCGATCATATTTTGAATGATGACTGAAGAGCTTAAGACGCTGACAAGTGTAACAAGTGCCACCATAGCGAGACATGTCGGTAAAATATGTGCAGCTGTTGCAACAATGGCGCCAGATACACCTTTTAATCGATAGCCGAGGTATGCCGACATTTTCGTAGCAATCGGTCCGGGTAATGCGTTGGCGATGGCGAGTGTTTCTCCAAATTCGTCATCATTGATCCATTTGTATTTGACGACCGCTTCATGGCGAATGAGCGGGATCACAGAAGGTCCTCCGCCAAATCCCAGAATACCGGTTCGCACCATGGCGATCATGAGTTCAAGATATGATTGCAAGTGGTTCAACTCCTATCTACAATTTCATGCCCATTCGGCTTTTGTATCGTTTAATGAGCATTTGACAGTCAACACTGACGACGCCTTCAAGCGGGTACAGCTTCTTTGTCAGGAACGTCTCCATTTCCTGTTCATTTTGAAAAATGCCATGCATATGCAGCTTGCTTGGTCCTGTCATATGATAAAGGCTTGTGACGGCTGTTTCCTGCTCAAGCTGAAGGGCGACTGTTTCTAAACATTTCGGCTCAACCTCTACGTTAAAAAAGACAGAGACATGAATGCCGATCTTTGCTGGATTAATGACAGCGGTGAATCGTTCAATGACACCTGCTTCAATGAGTTGCTGAATACGGGCTTGTACAGCAACACGGGAAAGGCCGACTTGTTTCCCTAGATCCGTGTAGGACATACGCCCGTCCTCGTGTAATAAGGAAAGAATTTGTTTATCTCTTTCATCTAATGTTAAGTTTGGAATGCGATATTCATGTGCCACCGTATAACCACCTTTCTTCTGTTGATATTCTATCATATTTTATTACGAATAGAATGTTTGATTTTTAATTGAGTAACGAAATGAAATAATAAAAGAAGATAACATATCTTTTTGCATAAAAAAACACCCCGACATCACCGGGGTGTGTTCATTTTATTTTTCTGGGCTGCTTTCCGCACTGGCAATTTGCTGTGCAAGGTCAGCACGATCAATGTCTGCTTGGAAGAACTCCTGCGTATTTGGAAGGTGTAAGTTCATGTGACGTTTTTGGGAAATTCGGATGGTCACTTGATCCACAGTGTAATCAAATACATGCCCGCCTACGCTTCGATCATCATCAATAAAGTGGAGATGATATCCACTTACCGCAATGCCATGTGCGTACTGTGGTGTACGGAAGCCTGCAATCGTTCCGCGAATATTTTCAAAATCGAAAATAGGCTGTGACTTGACTGCTTCCACCATCGGAACGTAAGGTTTTTCCTGTTTTTCAACCGTACGGGTTTGAACCTTTTTGAATGACCCATCGATGCGGATCGCATAAAAGACATTCTTGCTCGGTAAGATTCGGTCGATTTCTTCCTCTAGCTCTTTGGACGTCATCGGTGCATCAATTCGATGAACGATGTCCGTTTCAAAGAATGCTAGAGAACAGAATGGTGAATAATCTTGATCGGTTACTGGTGTGGCTGTTCCATCAGAGCGCAGTCGATAAAAAGCGCCGTCAAAGCCGATTAGTTCCCCATCTAATTGATTGAATGTGCCAATGCCAAAATCACCGTGCTCGGGAATATGTGATAGGGAGAAATCTCCATCGTATACGGCTTCCAGCAAGGAGGTCATGGTTGATACTTGATAGACCTCTTGCTTTTTGTCCTGCGGTATTGTGTTGTTTTGTTGATTCATTGGGTGCATCATACCCATGTCCGCTCACTCCTTTAACGTAATGTATCGAAGTCTTATCTGACGTTCGTTGTGTGTTTTTCACGAAAGACTTCTGGCCATTTTTGACTGGCGAGGTCTGGGTTGTCTTGATAGTCTATCGGTATATCAATAATAACGGGCCCTTCTATGTTTATACCCTTTTGAAGGACAGTTGAAAGCTCTTCAGGTGAGTTGACACGTAATCCAGTTGCTCCAAAGCTTTCTGCATATTTCACTAAGTCGATCTGACCGAACTCAACACAAGACGTACGGTCATACTTCATTTCCTGCTGGAATGCCACCATATCGTATGTGCTGTCGTTCCAAACGAGATGAACGAGATTTGTTTTCATGCGCACGGCTGTTTCTAATTCCATGGCGGAGAAGAGAAAACCGCCATCACCTGAGACTGAAATGATTTTTTCATCTGGATTCAATATGGAGGCTGCAATCGCCCATGGTAATGCCACGCCAAGTGTTTGCATTCCGTTACTCACTAGGAACGTGTTCGGTTCATAAACACGGAAGTGGCGAGACATCCAAATGGCGTGCGATCCGATATCACATGTCACTTTCGTGTCATCTGGGATGATACGTCTCAACGTATGAATGACATCCAGCGGGTGTGATAAATGACTTTCTCTTTCTGGTGTTTTTTCGATATCACTTAACAGCTCTTGTAATTCTGTGACGAGATCTACGTTCTTTTTGCATAATGAAAGTGGAACGCTGTCATGGGCTAGATGTTGCACCGTTTCAGATATATTGCCCACAAGCTCAAGCGTCGGTTCATAGAAATGGTCAATATCTGCCTGCATGTCATCCACATGGATGATTTGACGCTGCTGCGGTTTCAAATTCCAATGCTTCGGATCGTATTCGATTGGATCAAAGCCAATAGTTAAAATCACATCCGCTTTCTCAATGAGAAGGTCGCCTGGCTGATTACGGAATAAGCCGATTCTGCCCACATATTGAGCCTCAAGCTCTCTTGAGAGAACACCGGCTCCTTGGTACGTTTCGACAAATGGGATACCAAGTGTTTTTAATAATGTTCTTGTCGCATTTGCCGCAGCTGGACGGCTAGCTTTCATTCCCACAATTGCAACAGGTAAGTGCGCATTTTGAATTTTGGCGATGGCCGAACTGATGAGAGCATCCGGTGCAGGACCTAGTTCTGGAGAAGGGTGAGCAGACACTGGTGTTTGTGTGGTGTGTTCGGTCACGACATCTTGTGGAAAGCTGATAAATGCTGCCCCAGCTTGACCTCTTTGTGCCGCGCGAAAAGCATTTGTTAAGGCTTCTGGTATATTGTTTACGTCTTGTACTTCAACGCTATATTTTGTCACTGGTTTGAATAATGCCGCATTGTCGAGTGATTGATGTGTTCGTTTGAGCCGATCCGCACGGATGACGTTTCCAGCGATTGCAACAACAGGGTCACCTTCTGTATTGGCTGTTAATAGACCTGTCGCTAAATTGGATGCGCCAGGACCTGATGTGACGAGACAAACGCCTGGTTTGCCAGTTAAACGACCGACAGCTGCTGCCATGAATGCCGCATTTTGTTCGTGTCTGCATAGCACAAGCTCTGGACCTCTGTCTTTTAATACATCAAATACTGCATCAATTTTTGCACCTGGAATCGCAAAAACATGGGTCACACCTTGGGCAATGAGCGTATCGACAATCAACTCTGCTCCTCGTTTTGTTAGGGGTTGTGTTTGAGAATTCATTTACCCCGCACTCCTTTCGGCAAGTAAAATTTTTTATGAAAATATATTTTCATGATATGATTTACTATACATTTCATAAAATAAATTTTCCAATATATGTTTAACGTGGTTTTAATATGTTTCACGAATAAGTGTTTGAGGAGTGAAAGGATGGAACTGAGACATTTGCAGTATTTTGTCACAGTCGCGGAGGAGCTGCATTTCGGCAGAGCGGCCGCACGATTGAACATGACACAGCCTCCACTTAGTCAGCAAATTAAGCAGTTTGAGGAAGAATTGGGATTTCCTTTGTTTCACCGGTCTAAAAGGGTGGTGGAGTTAACAGCTGCTGGAAAGGTTTTTTTACATGAGGTCCGGGGGGTGCTGCATCAGCTTGATAAAGCCGTTGATCATGCCCGTCATACAGCAAGAGGAGAGCTGGGCAAAATCATCATAGGTTTTGTTGGAACTGCGACATATGATATTCTGCCGCCAGTTGTCCGTGAATTCAGAGAGCGGTACCCCTCTGTCAGTATTGAGCTGCAACAGCTCTCTGTCCCGCAGCAGCTTGTGGCGCTTTTGAATGGTGAGATTGATATTGGTTTTTTGCATCCTACATCACCGCAAGAAGAATTGGTCAGTCGTTTAATGAAGCAAAGTGAATGTATTTTTGCGATTCCGAAAAACCATCCGCTGGCGGAAAAAGAAGCGGTCACGATTGAAGATATTCGTGATGAGCCGATTATTTCTTTATCAAAGGAATCATGGCCGTCCCTTTATCAGCATTTTGTCCTACTTTGTGAAAAGTACGGATTTTCACCCAATATCGTGCAGGAAGCAGCAGAATATCAAATGGTCATTGGGCTTGTCACAGCGGGAATCGGAATTGCTATCATTCCAACATCGGCCCGGCGTTTATTTAATTTAGATGTGGTGTATCGGTCAATTGAAGGTGAGCAGCTACTCGCGGAATGGACCATTTCTTATAGGCGAGAAAATCATAATCCGGCATTGTTTCATCTTGTCCATCATATTCTCCATCGCGCTGAGCCGGAGTAAGGGAAGAGAGAACTGGGTATGGTATGATGTCGTTACATACAAGAGGAGGCATGTCTGAAGTGATTACATTACAAATGGATCAGTTGTCACGAAAAGAAGCATATAAAGTATTATCTGGTTCCGTCGTTCCAAGACCCATTGCATTTATTACAAGCCTTTCTAAAGAAGAAGTCGTCAATGCTGCACCATTTAGTTTCTTTAATGTCATCAGCGGCCATCCTCCGCTGATCGCTGTTTCTATTGGACGTCGTCAAGGAGAGATGAAAGATACAGCAAAACATATCATCGACAGGGAAGAATTTGTTGTCCATGTGAGTGATGAAGCGATGATTGAAGATATTAATGAAACAGCTGCTACTTTGCCAGAGGAAGAGAGTGAGCTGACTCGTACCGGTCTTCATCAAGTGAAGAGCAGCGTGGTGTCAGTGCCAGGAATCAAGGAAGCACGCATTCGCTTTGAATGTCAGCTGGAAAAACATCTGACCTTTCAAAATGATGAAGGGGAGATCACAGTCGATCATATCATTGGCCGGGTGGTGTGTGCGCATTTAGATGAATCCGTCTATGATGCGGAAAAAGGATATATTTTTACGAATGAATTAAAGCCAGTTGCACGTTTAGCGGGGAATGATTATGCCCATTTAGGCACGCCATTTGTACTGAAGAGGCCGGAATAACATCTAAACCCCCGAGGCTATCGGGGGTCCAGCGTGTAGACAAACCCTCGCATTCCTTGTCAGTCCTGCGCTTCGGTGCTCACGAATGTCAATTCGCTCTGCTCCGGTGCTCGTCCTTCCTAGACTGCAAAGGTTTTCTATCACGCTGAAAAGAAGACAAAGGGCTAAAATAAAGTTCATTTCAGCACTTTGTCTACAATCTAAACCCCCGAGGCTATCGGGGGTTTAGTGTTTATTTCTTTTGTTCTAGTTTCAATGGTGCGGCGATATTTTTTTCTACCTTTTTTCCTTTTAATACATCGTCAGCAGCGCCGACTGCCAGTTGACCGATCAGCTCTGGCTGCTGCGCGACTGTTGCAGATAGTTTTCCTGCTTTGATCGAGTTGAGTGCATCTTCGTTACCGTCGAAACCGACGACAAGAATGTCTTTTCCAGAGCTTTGGATGGCCTCTAGTGCGCCAAGTGCCATTTCATCATTGTGGGCAAAAACGGCTTTGATGTCAGGGTTTCCTTGAAGAAGGTTTTCCATTACGTTGAGCCCTTTTGTCCGGTCGAAGTCAGCGGCTTGTTTTGCTGTGACATCTAACTTTTTGTCTGCGATTTGGTGGAAACCTTTTCCTCGTTCACGTGTCGCAGAAGCACCTGGTACACCTTCTAGTTCAGCCACTTTTGCGCCTTTACCAACCTTGTCGATGATAAAGTTAGCGGCCATTTCGCCGCCTTTGATGTTATCGGAAGCAACGAGCGCTTCAACCTTTCCGCTTTCTGCCGAGCGGTCTAATGTGATGACCGGTATGTCTGAAGCATTCGCAGATTCGACAGCCGTTGATATGGCAGAGGAATCGGCTGGGTTAATGAGTAATGCATCAACCCCTTGTTGAATTAAATCTTCTACATCACTCGTTTGTTTGGCTGAATCATTTTGTGCATCGGCAATGACAACTTCAATGCCAAGCTTTTTCGCTTCTTTTGTCACACCGTTTTTAAGAGAAACGAAGAATGGGTTATTTAAAGTCGAGATCGATAGTCCGATTTTTATGTCTTTTTTCTTGCCATCCTTTGTTGATTTGGCCCACTCTGGCGGTTCAAGCGAGCAGGCAGAAAGCATGAATAGTGAGAGAGTCACGATCAAGATTACATATTTTTTCATAGCAGCTGCCTCCTTAAGCAGATTTCTTTCTGTCGAGTAGGACTGCAATCAAGATGACAATCCCTTTCACAACAGACTGATAGAATGATGAAACACCAAGTAAGTTCATACCATTGTTCAAGACCCCGATAATGAGTACCCCGATGAGTGTGCCGACAATTCGTCCTCTTCCGCCGGATAGGCTTGTCCCGCCAAGTACAACGGCAGCAATTGCATCAAGTTCATACGACGTACCAGCTGTTGGCTGGGCTGAGTTGAGACGAGATGTTAAGATCGCACCTGCTAAAGCAGACATAAAGCCTGCTAATGAGTAAATCATGATTTTGACGCGTGGTACTTTAATGCCTGAGATGAGGGCTGCTTTTTCATTTCCGCCAATGGCATACGTTCTTCTGCCAAAAGGTGTTTTATGAAGCAAGACCCAAAGTACGATAAAGGTGAGAAGCATGGTGATCGCTGGAACAGGAATGCCTAAGAAATATCCACGGCCAAATAGCTGAAATGCATAGTTAGAGCCAAGCCCTGTAATTGGGTTTCCGTCTGTATAAACAAGCGTCAATCCTCTGAAAATCGTCATCGTCGCAAGTGTTGCGATAAAAGGAGCCATTTTTCCTTTTGTGATTAAAAGACCGTTGATCATTCCAAGGATGGCACCGATGATACATCCAACGATGATGGCAAGAATCGGGTCCAAACCAGATACAATAAAGCCGGCAGTCAGAGCACTAGACAGCGCTAGAATGGCACCGACAGACAAATCAATTCCTCCGGTTAAAATAACAAACGTCATGCCAAAGGCAATGAGGGCGTTAATGGAGATTTGTCTGAGTAAGTTTAAAATGTTTAATGGTTCTAAAAAGGCCGGATTTAAAATAGAAACAATGGCAACAAGGATGATGAGTCCTAAGAATGGCCCAAGCTTTTGCATGATGTGATCAAATCGTCCATTTGAAGTAAGTGGTTTCATGTTACTTCCCTCCTGTAGCTAATGTCATAATTCGTTCTTGTGTAGCTTCTGTTTTACTTAATTCGCCGCTGATGGTTCCTTCATGGATGACAAGCACTCGATCGCTCATCCCAAGAACTTCTGGGAGTTCAGAGGAGACCATCAAAATCGCAACGCCTCGATCCGTCAGCTCGTTCATAAGCTGATAAATTTCTCGTTTCGCCCCGACGTCGACACCTCTTGTCGGTTCATCTAGAATGAGTACCTTCGGTTGAATGCCGATCCATTTGGCGATGACGACCTTTTGCTGATTTCCACCGGACAGGCTGCGTGCAGAGATTTCAGATGAAGCGGTTTTGATCGTGAGTCGTTTGATGAGAAGGTCAACAAAGTCCTGTTCGTTTTTCTTATCAATCAGCCCCTTTGGAGAGAAGCTATCTAAGTTAGGCAAGCCGATGTTTTCCCGGATGGATGCATCTAGCATCAGTCCTTCATCTTTACGATCCTCCGTGATAAAACCGATGCCAAGTTTGACTGCATCACTTGGTTTTTTAATAACAGCCTTTTTCCCATGAACCCAAATTTCTCCTTGATCCAGGGGATCGAGTCCAAAGAGCGACCGCATCATTTCCGTTCGGCCAGCGCCCATTAAGCCTGCAACACCGACAATTTCCCCAGCTTTGACGGAAAAACTGACATCTTGAAAGCGGCCTTTCCTCGTTGCTTGCTTCACTTCTAGGACGGTATCACCAGTAGAAGGTGTGCGTTCAGGGTAACGATCGGTTAATTCGCGGCCGACCATTTTTTTGACGACTTCATGGAAATTCGTGTCCGGTATCGCTTTCGTATCGACCGTTTTTCCGTCACGCATGATCGTAATCCGGTCACAGATGGCGAAGATTTCTTCCATCCGGTGAGAAATGTAGACGATGGAAACGCCTTCTTTTTTGAGTGATTCAATGACCTGAAATAGCTTTTCAATCTCACGGTCTGTGAGAGCGGCCGTTGGTTCATCCATAATGATGACCTTCGCATCGGTCATTAACGCTTTCGCAATCTCAATCATCTGCTTTTGTCCGACAGAACAGCTTCCTGCCTCTTGATCGAGCGAGAGGTTGACAGACAATCGGTCGAGCTGTGCTTGGGCGAGGGCTTTCATTTTCTTGGTGTCTAGGAGACCAAGTTTTGTATAGATTTCTTTCCCGATAAATAAATTCTCTAGTACCGTCATATCAGGCCATATATTCAGTTCTTGATGAATGAAGGCAATCCCGTTCTGCTCGGCTTCTTTCGGATTTTTAAAAGCGGTTTCTTTTCCGTCGATTTGAATCGTTCCTTGATCCAGGGAATAGAGTCCTGTCAGCAGATTCATTAACGTTGATTTTCCTGCCCCGTTTTCACCCATAAGTGCATGGACTTCACCTGTGACGAGGTCAAAGGAGACCCCGGCGAGAACGGTGTTTTTTCCAAAGGCCTTATGGATGTTATGCATTTCAATGTTCATAAGTGGCTCCTCCTTTTAAAAGATGACACCGGCATGAAGAATGCAGTTTGCGTATGGGGTGGCTTCACCCGTGCGAATCACTGCTTTTGCCTGTTTGGTCATGTCTTTGAACGTCTCGTGATCGACTTCATTTAACGGATGTGAGAACGCTTTCTTTAGAAATAAATGATCTCTCTCATTGGCTTGTTTGATTTCACTGGCGATTGTGATGTGTTCAACGGCCATTTCCTCAAGAAGGAGGGAAGTAACCTCCTGAAAGGATGGTGTGCCGATGGATAATGCAAGGTCGATCTTGACCGGGCCTTCTGGAATGGGCAGGCCACAGTCTGCGATGACAATCGTATCTGTATGACCAAGGTCAGCAAGCACCTTGGCGATATGACTATTTAAAATACCATTTTTCTTCATTTCTTATTCTCCAATTCTTCTCTTGCTGGCATGCCGCCTTGGGCACCAAATTTTGTGACTGAGATAGACGCAGCTAAGTTGGCAAAAGCAAGTGCGTCGTATAGGGATTTTCCTTCTGTCAGTGCTACAGCTAGAGCGCCGTTAAAAGTATCACCAGCGCCTGTAGTGTCGACGGCTTTCACAGGATAGCCCGGTACCAACACTTCTTTTGATCCATCAAAGTAACGAACACCATTTTTTCCTTCTGTAATGAGTAATTTGTTTGGATATTGGCGCAAAGCCTCTGCTATGGTGAGTCCATCAAACATAAGAGCTGCTTCGTGTTCGTTTGGCGTGATGTAGGCAGCTTGATCTAATATTTGCTGAGAGACTTTGCGAGCTGGTGCGGGATTTAAGATGACTGGAATCCCTTTTTCGCTGCAAATGGCGCAGACGGCTTCGACTGTTTCTTCAGGAATTTCCTGCTGAATGAGGACGATTCCGATATTTTCAATAGAAGAAAGCGCATCTTTTACATAATGAGGTGTTACCTCATTGTTTGCTCCTTTGACGACAACAATGCTGTTATCCCCTTCAGCTAAAATGATATGAGCTGTTCCGCTTTCCATTTCGGTAACCGGTTTCATATAGGTGGTGCGAACACCTTGTGCTTGCAAATTGCTCATAATCTCCTGACCATACGCGTCATCACCAACTCGGCCGATCATATATACATCTGCACCGAGCCTTGCGCTTGCTACTGCTTGATTGGCTCCTTTTCCCCCAGGAACCGTTTTAAATGATTCGCCTAGGACGGTTTCTCCTGCATTGGGACGCTTATTCGATGTGACAACTAGATCCATGGAACAACTTCCTACGACAACTATTTGACTCATTGTGAATCCACCTTTCTTGTGGTCTCTCGTTCAATAAAAGAGACGGGCATTTGAATAACTGCTTGATCTATTGGCTGTTTTTGAATGGCTTTAATGATCAGCTTTGCGGCTTCTTTCCCCATATCATAGGCAGGCTGCCGGATCGTTGATAAAGAAGGGAAGAGCAGTTCGCTTTGCGGAATATCATCAAATCCAATGATTTGGACGTCTTCTGGAATGGCTTTTCCAATACGAAGCGCTTCGTGTACGACGGCTGCTGCGACGATGTCATTGCTGGCAATGATGCCATCTGTTTCAGGGTACAGCTTGAAAAGAGCCTTGGCGCTTTTTCGGGCTTCCTGAAAAGAAAAAGAAGCGTTAGACATCACATGAAAGTTAGCACCTTCTTCAGTCAGAACATCAAGTGCGCCTTTGAATCTTTGCCGCGCCGTTTGAAGATGAGCGGGCCCTTTTAGCAATGTGATTTGCTGACTGCCGCGTTTGATTAATTCCATTGCAGCCATTTTCCCACCTGCCGTAGCATCTGCAAACACAGAAGGTGCATTTGGAACGGTACGATCTAAGAAGACAACAGGCAGTTCATCATCATTGTACAAATCCGATTCAGGTTCGTTTGTGACAGCGATGACACCGACCACCTGGTTTTGCTTAAAGGTTTGTAAATAGGCCATTTCCTTCTCCCGATCTTCATCACTGTTTCCGAATAATAAGCGAAATCCGTTTGCATGAATCTCATCCTCAACGCCTCTAGCCAGCTGAGGGAAGAAGGGGTTTGTGATATCAGGTAAGATGAGACCAACTAATCTTGATTCTCTTTTAAAAAGGGATCGTGCCACTTCATTGGGGAAGTAGTTTAGCTCCTGCATCGCTTGTGTCACACGGGTTTTCGTATCAATATGGACGTATCCAGTATCATTGAGCACGCGTGAAACAGTTGCAACAGACACTTGAGCAGCTTTTGCAACATCTTTAATTGTAGCCAATGGAGTGCCTCCCTTCTTTGATGTGTAACCGTTTACACAGATAGATTATCATGAAAGCATTGAAAAAACAATCTTAAAAAAATAAAAAAAGAAAAGAAAGAGGACGTCTTCCTTTTCTTAACTAATAATGCCTGTTTGGGTAATGTTCACTTTGATTTTTGGGATGATTTTCACTTTTGGATAATCGGTGACCCAATTCATTTTCATATACTCATCATAATGTCTGACCCGGTATTTTCTGCCGAGGCTTAAGACGTCAGAATTTGCTTCTTGTAATGTAGCAACAATTTTTTCTGCTTCTTTTGTCAAGATGGTTGAAAGTCTTTTGTTGAGGATTTCAATTTTTTTGTCAGTATCAAGGTTATCTTTCGGATACTCAATGACAGAAGTATTAAATTCAAATTTGAGTGAGTATGTTAAGTTTCGATGATCAGGATTTAGAATCTCGATGTCTCTCTTTACATCAGTGACTTGAATCGTAATGTAATTGTTTTCTTTTGACTTCATGTCGCTTCGCACTTTTTTTGTGAAGTTGGCATACTTGCCCATTTTTCCGTCCATGATGGTGAGCAAGATCGCATCTTGACCGTACAACTCGCCTTTCTTTTTCTCATTATCAAATAGGGCAACACCTTTTACACTGATTAATTTCTTCGATTGATCAAAATGGATTAAGGGCAATGTGAAGTCCTCTCCAGTTTGGAGCATTTTAGATCGAATACTTTGAATGTTTTTAGGTGCTACTTGGGATGAGCGTGATGCGGTTGTGATCAAGTTATTTAAATAGTCACTCACAATGAGCTTTTCCTTCAGCAGCGAGTTAATCACTTCTTCACAGGTCCCTCCTTGAACAACGGCGAGATTTGCGAGGAGGGGGCTTTTCGGATCACGATAAAACATATCTAAGTAGGGCAGAAGACGATTTTGGGCAAATTCATCACCGATCAGCATCACCCGCATTTTCGACATGTCTATTTTTTGATCCACAATCCGGCTGAAGTTGGTTCTTGCTTTCCTTAAAGTAGGTGCTTCCGTTGTGAGAAGAGTGGTTAAAAAGCTGCCTGTATTTCCTTGCTCCATACTTTGAGACTGCTGCACCTTTCGATAAGTAATCGAGTACTTGGCATTGTCATCCTCTCCTTGATCAACAGCGGAGGTTAACACAAGAGAGATATTCTTTAATAAGTTTTGATCCCAGCAGCCAGGCATGAATATGAGAGACACACACATGAGCAAAGTCAGTATGTACTTATGACGCATGTGATTTCACCTTCCCTTTACGATGTTTGAAAAAGATGATAATGGCCATAAAGATCGGGAGTGTGTAAATAAATGAATATTGCGCAATGGTGGTAAAGTCATTAAAACGTTGAATTCTAAAATTATCGGTTGCAAGATAGCAGCTAGCCGCATAGATCAAAATGGCAAAATAAAAGACGTATTTTTTGTGGTCTTTTTTCTTGAGAATACTTGCTACGCCATTTGCACAGAAGTAGAGATAGTTACTAAGTGTGGCTAAAATGACAAATACCCAGAAACTAAGAAAAATTAAATCCGTCCGCTCAATCACACCGAACGAAATGGTTTTTAACAGATAAAGAACAGGATTTGGAATGATTTTAAGCTCAATCGGGCTGAAAAACATAAAACAAATCACTGTGATAAATAGGTAGTAAAGAGTCGTGCATATATTGGCAATGGTCATGACCTTGTATCGCGCTTTAATGGTGCCTTTCATCAGTGGAGAGATGATCAGAATCATCTCAAATCCATTCATAGATAATACAACATCCTTCAATCCAAGCTGAAATTGAGAGAAGTCCGTTTGGAAAAAGGGCATAAGGTAGTCGATATTGGTTCCTTTTAATGAATACAGCATGATGAGAGACAACAAGAGTAAAAAAGGAGTCAGAATAAAGTTGAATCTGACAATCGCTGTAATCTGTTCCTTGGCGATGTAAAGGATGGATATCATGAGTAGTAGGTTGATGACCCAATTGGGTGTAAGTGGTAAAACCCATATACCCAGAATTCTCGTGAAAATAGATAGAACGACAATACAGACTGAGGCGAAATAAATTGTATAAAGAGCCACTAAGATTCGCCCAACCCATTTTCCAAAAACCTCAATTAATGCCTCGAAAAATGATGTCTCAGGATATTTGTGAATGATATATATAAAAATGGTATTGATGATTTGGATAAAAAAACAGGCCAAAATGATAGCCATCCAGCCATCATGCCCCATATCTTTCATGAGCAAATGAGGCAGGGCTAAAATACCAACACCAATTTGAGATTGAATGATAAAAAAAACAGCTTGAGGTGGAGATATTTTATTTTTCATCCTTATTTGTCCATCCTCTCAAATTTTCAATTTGCTCTTTCTTTTTTGGATTTAAGTAAACAGGGCGCTTTTTGTACATCCACATCGGTAATCGAATCACAGTGTCTTTTAAGTCCTGCCAGTTAAATGGAGCCACTGGTGATAAGTACGGAACACCTAGTGATTCGAGGCGGCATAAATTCATCAATACGATCGACAGGCCAAATGAAATGCCAATAAACCCAAACATCGATGCCATGAACATGAGCGGAAAACGCAGCATCCTGATGGTAGACGTCATTTCAAACGAAGGAAGAACAAAGGAAGCAACAGCGGTCACGGCGACCACAACGATAAGAACATTGGAAATGAGCCCAGCTTTTACTACCGCATCTCCAATGACCAAACCGCCTACGATCCCAATGGTCTGTCCAATTGGTTTTGGCAGACGCACCCCAGCTTCGCGTATGAGCTCAATTGTAATCTCCATCAGCATTGCTTCAATTAACGGCGGAAAAGGAATGCCGATAATGGAATTTTTCATCGTAATCGCTAATTCATCCGGGACTACCTCATAATGAAAGCCGATGACTGCAATATAAAAAGAAGGCAAAATCACAGCGATGATACAGGCAATATAACGAAGAATACGAATAAACGTAGCTGGAATCCAGCGACTATTGTAGTCATCTGGTGATTGAAAGAAACTAAAGAACGTAATAGGCAGAATGATAGCCATTGGACTGCCATCCATCAGCACAACAATTCTTCCTTCAAGAATGGCAGATCTCACTTTGTCAGGTCGTTCTGTGTCAATAAGCTGCGGGAAGATGGAATACGAATCATCCTCAATCGCCTCTACAATAGAACCGGGGCTAAGCAGCGTGTCTACTTTAATAGAAGAAATTCGTTTGTTAACCTCATCTATCTTTTCTTGATTGGCAATATCAGAAATATAAACCGTCGCAACCTTTGTTTCAGATTTTGTACCGACCTTATGATACTGGATTGCAAGTTTTCGATCATTTAAGTGTGAACGCAGCAAATATAAATTGGTATCTAAACTCTCAACAAATCCATCATGTGCGCCTGCAATAATACTTTCAGAAGAAGGTTCAGAAATGGAACGCAGCGGCGGCTGCCCAACAGCAAATATTTTAATCTGTGCGGATTTTTCATCAAGGAAGGCAATACTTCCGGCAATAATGCTGTCGACAATCAGCGTCAAGTCACCTGTTTCGAGTGTACTAAGAGATTTTGCATAGTCCTGCTTTCCAGGAGGGCCAAGCAAGTTGCCAATAATGAAGTTGTTTAATTTACTTTCATCCACTCTTGTTTTAATAAAAAACAGCACTGATTTCGTTTCATTCACCATCAATTCCCGGTATTCAAAATCAGCGCTTTGTTGAAATGCTTTGTTCAGAATCCGAATCTTTTCCTCAAAACCGCCTGATAAAAAGTGTAAGCGTGTTTGCTCATTCGTATTTGGCATCTTTAGCCTCCTCTCACAGATTTTTTAACCATAGTGTAAGCCGAGAAGATGATTTTATGCGTCATCTTTGGGGAAAGCATGACACGAACCGACAACTTTCAACTAAAATCACATTAAAAATGTTAAGAAATGATGAATCTTGATAAAAAGAAATGAATAATGTTTCATTGTTTAGGTCATAAGGAGTGAATATCGTAAAGAGAGGCTATAACAAAATGATTAATCTTTGACATCTTATCCCAATTTTTTGTGACCTGAAAATAAGCAGATGACTTGATTTTTTGACAGGTGACCTTTGTCATAGGTCAACACATAGCGTTCTGACCGATGAGGATGACTTTCTAACCTGTTCATTTAAAAATATAAAATATTCTAAAACACGCACTATTCATTTAAAGCGCTGATATGACTGATTTCGTAGAGATGAAAGGGCTTTAAAACATTGATTCAAAATACATCTTAATAATTGTCGAAAAATTTAGGGAGAAAAGGACAAAAGATTTTTCACTGTTTGATGGTAACGCTTTCTCTTGTTTGAAGCAGAAATTCAGTCGTCATTTTGTCCGTCTTTTGGCCTTTTCATTTGAACGTGAGATAGGCAAATACGCCTTCTGATTAGAGGAATTTGGCATACGAGGAAGTGAAAGATTATGTTACATAATACCGATTGTGATTTTATGCTGAACCTATATACTGTTGATTGAATTTACATATCACACTCATAAAAAAAGGAGATGTAGATAAGCGATGTGGTTAATCGTTATAGCCTGTGTCATCATGTTAGGGATTGGCTTTATTGAAAAGAAGCGTCATCAGAAAAATATCGATGCCCTGCCGGTACGCGTCAATATTAATGGTATACGCGGAAAGTCTACCGTTACAAGATTGACAACCGGTATCTTAATGGAGGCAGGTTATAAAACTGTCGGCAAAACAACAGGAACGGATGCAAGAATGATTTATTGGGATACGCCAGAAGAGAAACCGATTAAAAGGAAACCGCAAGGACCGAATATCGGAGAGCAGAAAGAAGTTATGAGAGAAACCGTTGAAAGAGGAGCAAATGCCATCGTCAGTGAATGTATGGCGGTGAATCCAGATTACCAAATTATCTTTCAGGAAGAGCTGCTTCAAGCGAATATTGGCGTGATCGTAAACGTTCTTGAAGATCATATGGATGTGATGGGGCCAACTCTTGATGAAATAGCTGAAGCCTTTACAGCGACAATTCCTTACAATGGGCACTTGGTTATTACGGATAGTGAATATACAGATTTCTTTAAAGAGATTGCGAAAAAACGCAATACTGAAGTGATTGTTGCAGATAATTCCAAGATTACCGATGAGTATTTACGGAAATTCGAGTACATGGTGTTCCCGGATAATGCTTCACTTGCACTTGGTGTCGCACAAGCATTGGGAATTGATGAAGATACGGCATTCAGAGGCATGTTAAATGCGCCGCCTGATCCAGGAGCGATGAGAATTCTCCCATTAATGGACGCAAAAACACCTGGACATTTTGTAAATGGATTTGCGGCTAATGACGCAGCATCTACATTGAACATTTGGAAGCGTGTGAAGGAAATTGGGTATCCAACAGATGAACCGATTATTATCATGAACTGTCGTGCGGATCGCGTAGATAGAACGATCCAGTTTGCGGAGGATGTACTTCCTTATATTGAAGCAAGTGATCTTGTCTTAATTGGTGAAACGACAGATCCAATTGTGAAGGCATTTGAGGATGGAAAAATTCCGGCTGACCACTTACACAACCTTGAATATCAATCTACAGAACAAATTATGAACATGCTTGAGAAAAAGCTTCATAATCGAGTGGTTTATGGAGTCGGCAATATTCACGGCGCCGCTGAACCTTTAATCGAAAAAATTCAAGAATACAAAATTAAGCAGCTTGTCAGCTAGGAGGAAATATAGAAAATGTTCGGATCAGATCTTTATATCTCGTTAATTTTAGGTGTTCTACTCAGTTTAATCTTTGCAGAAAAAACAGGAATCGTACCAGCTGGGTTGGTTGTTCCAGGTTATCTGGCGCTCGTCTTTAACCAGCCAGTCTTCATTTTAGTTGTTTTATCTGTCAGCTTGCTGACATATGTGATCGTTCGTTTTGGTCTATCGAAATTTATGATTTTGTACGGACGCAGAAAGTTTGCGGCGATGCTGATTACAGGAATTGCCCTAAAGCTCATATTTGATTTCTTCTATCCAGTGGTTCCGTTTGAAATAGCAGAATTCCGCGGAATCGGAATCATCGTGCCTGGATTGATTGCGAATACGATTCAAAAGCAAGGTCTTACGATTACCCTTGGAAGCACATTACTTCTAAGTGGTGCAACATTTGCCATCATGTATGTTTACTATCTATTTTAAGATAAGGTGTGTCCAATGATGAATAAAAAATTGAGCTTTCAGGAAAAGCTGCTGAAAATCACAAAGAACCAAAAGAAAAAGACGAATAAACACGTACTGATTGCTTTACCGATTGTCATTGCTTGTACATTTCTATTTACATTTATCGGGAAAGCACAAGTGCCAACTGTAGAAAAGAATCCAGAAAACATCCTGACCGCTTCGTTTGTCGGAGATATTATGTTTGGAAGAAATGTAGAGAAAGTAACAGACCGCTATGGAAAGCAGCACCTGTTCCGCTATGCGAAGCCGTATTTTGATGTATCAGATTATGTAACTGGGAATTTTGAGCATCCAGTGGCTTCAGATAAGGAACAGGCAGCACAAAAGAATATTCATTTGAAAACAGATGAAGATTCTGTACAAGCGTTAAAGGATTTGAATTTCTCTGTACTAAACTTTGCGAATAACCATGCAGCAGACTACGGTGAAAAAGGCTTAAATAACACGATTGATGCCTTTGAAAAAGCTGACATGGATTATACAGGGGCAGGGCGCAACGTCAAAGATGCGAAGCAGAACATTTCATACAAAGAAGTGAATGGCGTTAAAATCGCTACCCTTGGTTTTACAGATGTATATGGAAAAGATTTTAAAGCAACAAATCGCAAGGCAGGTATTCTGCCAGCTGATCCATCTATCTTTATTCCGATGATTTCACAAGCTGCTGAAAAGGCAGATATCGTTGTTGTTCATGCGCACTGGGGACAGGAATATAACAATGAAGTAAACGACAGACAAAGAGAGCTGGCAAGAGCGATGTCAAAGGCTGGTGCTGATATCATTATCGGTGCACACCCGCACGTTCTTGAGCCGATGGAAGTCTATAACGGAACAGCGATTTTCTATAGCTTGGGGAACTTTATTTTTGACCAAGGCTGGTCAAGAACACGTGATTCTGCCATTGTTCAGTATCATCTGAATGAAGATGGAAAAGCGACATTTGAAGTGGTTCCAATGTACATCAAAGAAGCGACACCTGCTCCAGTCAAAGCAGGATCTCTTGAATCAAAATCGATTATCCGTATGCTGACAAATGGCACGAATGCGGATTGGAAAGAAAAAGACGGACATATTTTCTTTGAAGTCGATCATTCTGATAAAGTTCAAACATTAAAAGAAAACGAGGGGAAGGATAAAAAATGAAATTCCTTAAAGCAAGCTGGCCGTTTGTTGCGTTAATTTTAGTCTTTGTCTTTATGTCTGCTTTTAAATTTAGTGATAGCCTCACAGATCATGAGAAACAAAAGATCTCGGTTGAAATGCAGAAAATTGAACAGCAAAAGCAGTCAAAAGCGGAAGCGAGTAAATAAAGAAATGATGATGAAAAGAGCACGCGAGGCGTGCTCTTTTTTGACGGAAAAAGGTGTAAAATGAAAGAGGTCATGTCGAAACTATAAAAGAAAGGAGGAAGAGAGGATGAAATGGAAAGGAATACTGCTTGGAGGATGTGCCATTGTAGGACTCATGTTTATGTCTCAAACAGAGGTGTCTGCTCAAACAACATCTCCTTTAAAACAAGCGGAAACGCTGATAGGTACGCCTTATCATAAAGGAGGAATCGATCCGAAAACGGGCTTTGATGCGTCTGGCTTTATACAATATGTATACAAAACAACAGGTGCATTTGATTTGCCGCGAAAGGTGATCGATCAATACCAAATCGGTGAAAACGTATCATGGGGAAAAGCGAAGCCCGGAGACCTTGTCTATTTTCGCAGTCTTGAAGAAACAAAAGACATCCCGACACACGTTGCTTTGTACGCTGGAAATGATCAAGTGATCCACATCACACTCAGTCAAGGGGTGGTGAAAACAGATGTCAGCAAAAGTAAATATTGGACCGATCGGTTCTATGCGGTCAAACGGCTGCCTGTCTCCCAAGAGATGTCGGATGATCAACTGGTGAAAGATGCGATGAAATATCTAGGAATCCCTTATGTATTCGGGGCATCAGATCCAAAAGTAGGATTCGATTGTTCAGGTTTTTTACAATATTTATTTGAAAAATCACTTGGGATTTATTTACCAAGAAGTGCTGAGCAGCAATGGATGGTTGGAGAGAAAGTAGCACGAGACGATATTCGGCCTGGAGACTTTGTTTTTTTTAGCAACACGTATAAAAAAGGAATTTCACATGTAGGAATGTACATCGGAGGAGACCGCTTTATTCATGCGAGCCGTTCGGAAAGTGTGACGATTTCTTATTTGTCTGAATCGTATTGGCGTGAGAAATGGACAGGTGCGAAACGATTAACTGAGCTGAAACTAGCGAAAGAAGCCCCAGTCGTATCAAAAGCCGCTACGTATATTGGAGAAGTACCTTATGTAAAAGGTGGTGCGAGCCCAAAGCAAGGCTTTGATACAGCAGGATTCACGCAGTATATCTATCAAGAAGTGCTTGGAATTGAGATGCCTCGCTATGCATTTGGACAAGTTAAAGCAGGTACACCTGTAAAACGATCGGAACTAAAGCCAGGAGATCTTGTCTTTTTTAAAGGGACTTCGTTGATGCCAGCCATTTATGCTGGTTCAAATCAAGTCATTCATGTGACGGTTTCAAATGGCGTCGTCATTACCAATATGAAAACAAGTACGTATTGGAAGGATAAATATGAGACGGCCGTTAGAATCAAAAAATAAAGAAAAAGCCCGATCAATGCTCCGATCGGACTTCTCGACTTCTCACTAGGCGCTGATCAGACAAGCGTCTTTTTTTCTTGAAATTGATTCTGCAAAAGCAGATCAATAAAATAGGCGACGCCATCTTCATGGTTGCCTTTTGTGATATAGGTGCTTTTTTCTTTAATGACATCCACCGCATTCCCCATCGCTATCCTGTGTCCTGCTTCATCGAACATGGATAGATCATTAGGGCTGTCACCGATCGCATAAATATCGGATGGGTCTACGCCATAATGGGCTGCAAGTTTTTTGAGGGCATGTCCTTTACCTGACTCTTTTGGCAGTACCTCAATGATATGTTCTCCAGATGAGGTCAAGGAGAGCTCAGGCATCTTAGAAAGAAGATCTCGTGCTTCTTGCAGCTTATTCATATCAAAGGAGAAGCATAGTAATTTATAGGTTGGTTCATTCGACTCAAAAATTTGACGGATGTCATCGACAGGTTTGATACCAAACTGTTTAAATTGAGTCATCGCCCCTTCCCATAAATCAGCTACATCCTCATGAGGATTGGCGCTTTTGATCATATCAAATTCAGCTTTGAGCTTTTCTTTTCCATCAAATGGGGAAAGGAGGGCATCGTCTGTATAGACCTCGAAATAAATGTTCCGTTCCACTAATTCCTTTGCAGCACGTCTTCCAGCTTCTTGATCAAGGGTGATTCTGCTGAAGAGCTTGTACCCTTCTGTATGGACAGTTCCTCCGTTTGCCGCAATAATGGGAATATCCAAATCCCCAAGAAGCTCTTTTACATCAAAAGTCGCGCGCCCTGTACAAATGGTCACAATATATCCAGCTTCCTTCGCACGAATCAATGCTTGCCGGTTTTGAGTGGATATTTCACTTTTCGTATTTAAGAGTGTACCGTCTAAATCAATCGCAATCATTTTTTTCATTGCTGTTATATCCTCCTTCATTCATGCAATAGCCTCTTCAAAGTATGTACGATTTCCTTCATTCTCATGAAAGAGTCGGATCGTGGATTCCTCTCTTTAAGGCTAAACAAAAATGGTCAATTGATCAAGGATATAAGAAAAAGCGCCCAAAAGGACGCCTTTAGCGTGTAGACAAACCCTCGCATTCTTTGTCAGTCCTGCGCTCCGGTGCTCGTCCTTCCTAGACTGCAAAGGTTTTCTATCACGCTGAAAAGAAGAAAAAGGGCAAACACCTTTTTCAACACATAAAAAGCGCCCAAAAGGACGCTTTCTGTTTTTATGATAATTCAAGCTGTTTCTTCAATTCCGTTTTGACTTCGTTCAGTTGGTTTTGATCCAATTGGTAATAATAAACGCCATTTGGCTGGTAATCAGATCCTTTTAGTTGAATCGTATCAACAGATTTCAATGAAGTGAGTAGTGGGAAAAGACCGACTAGTTCTTTCATTGACAGGTTAGTTGAGACGTTATCACCTAGAGTATCTATGATATTGTCATAAGACGGAATAGACGTTACTGATTTTGATTTATCGAAAATGGCTTTTAAAACTTCCATTTGACGCTGTCCACGCATGAGATCACTGTCTGCTTTTCTTGTTCTCACATAAGCGAGAGCTTGATTACCATCTAGTGTGTGAGTACCCGTTTGCAGCTGAACTTTGCCCTTTGTATCTTTAAGAATCTGTTTCACAACATATTCATCTTTAATGTTAACGGAAACACCATTCAATTCGTTCACAATTTCCTTAAATGCTTTGAAATTACTTTCAATCACAAAGTCGACAGGGATATCTAGTAAATTCTCAACTGTACTCACCGTGAGGTCTGCATCACCAAATGCGTGTGCATGTGTAATTTTGTCATAACCATGACCTGGAATATTAACATATGAGTCCCTTGGAATACTTAATAATTTCACGGTTTTATTCGTACGATTTACTGTCGCTAATACCATTGCATCGCTTCGTGCTTGTTTGACGGTTTCGCCTGGTCTGCTGTCAATGCCAAGCAGCAAGACAGAAAAGCTATCTTTCCCAGGATCAAATGCTTCAATCCGTTTGACAGATTGTGCACCGCGGTCTAGAGAGACTTGTGCTTTTTTGGCAGCCGATGTCACTTTATAGTAGGCATAGCCGGTGACAGAAGCGGTTGTCAGTAAAAGAATACCAAAAATAAAAAGAGTGACTTTCACCCATGGTTTTAAACGCTTTTTGCCTTTGCGTTTACTTCTTGTTTGATCCATATATTTAAACCCTCGCTATGATTTTATAGTAAAGATGTCCTTCTTCCTGCTTACAAACTAAAACAAATATACCTTAAAACGGGATATAGTGCGACATTTTTTTCACTAACGCTTAATTGACGTTTCCTTATCTAAAAAAGTTTCAATGATACGCAAATGAAATATATTTGTCATAAAACATCGAAATGTTTGAAATGACAGGAAGTGAGGAAAATGATTTTTCATAGAGAAACATCTAGTCATTACATAGATAAAAGAGGGGTTATGATCATGAAAAATCGGAATGGGTGGCTTTATTTCTTCGGCGCACTTGGCGGCGCCTTATATGGTTACGATACAGGTGTCATTTCTGGCGCTATCTTATTTATGAAAGAGGATTTAGGTTTAAATGCATTTACAGAGGGACTTGTGGTCAGCTCGATTTTAATTGGGGCGATGCTCGGGTCTTCTCTTTCTGGAAAACTGACAGATCAATTCGGACGGAAAAAAGCGATAATCGCCGCAGCCATTTTATTTATTATCGGCGGATTTGGAACAGCCCTTGCACCGAATACGGAGGTCATGGTTTTATTCCGAATCGTGCTAGGACTTGCTGTCGGATGCTCGACGACGATTGTTCCATTATATTTATCTGAACTTGCGCCAAAGGATTCAAGAGGGGCACTTTCCTCATTAAACCAACTCATGATCACATTTGGTATTCTTCTTGCCTATATTGTGAACTACGTTTTAGCAGATGCAGAGGCATGGCGTCTGATGCTTGGAATTGCCGTTGTTCCTTCTGCTCTCTTGTTATGTGGTATTTTGTTTATGCCAGAAAGTCCTCGCTGGCTGTTTGTCCAAGGACAGGCGGACCGGGCGAAAGAAATATTGTCAAAACTTAGACAAAATAAGCAGGAAGTTGAAGACGAAATTGCGGATATTCAAAAAGCAGAAAGTGAAGAAAAAGGCGGTCTTAAGGAATTACTCGAACCATGGGTGCGCCCCGCTTTAATTGCTGGTGTCGGTTTAGCCTTTTTACAGCAGTTTATTGGGACAAATACAATCATTTATTATGCACCAAAAACATTCACAAGTGTCGGCTTTGGCGATTCAGCAGCCATTTTAGGAACTGTAGGAATTGGTGCAGTCAATGTTGTCATGACGTTTGTTGCGATTAAAATCATTGATCGTGTCGGGCGGAAAGCGTTACTCCTATTTGGAAATGTAGGGATGGTTCTTAGTTTGATTGTTCTAGCAGTGGTCAATCGTTTTTTCGAGGGATCAACAGCTGCAGGGTGGACAACGATTATATGTTTAGGACTTTTCATCGTCATTTTTGCTGTCAGCTGGGGCCCGGTCGTATGGGTGATGCTGCCGGAGCTGTTCCCGGTACATGTCCGGGGAATTGGTACGGGGGTATCGACCTTCCTACTGCATACAGGGAATTTGATCATCTCGCTCACATTCCCAACCTTGTTAAGTGCAATTGGCATCAGTAACCTTTTCCTTATTTATGCAGCCATTGGCATAGGTGCCTTCTTATTTGTGAAATATTTAGTCACAGAAACGAAAGGGAAAAGTCTTGAAGAGATTGAAGAAGATTTAAAAAAGAGAAACCGTGCCGTCGTGAATGACGAAGGGGAAACGGTATGAAAAAAAGACCAGCTGCATGAGGCAGCTGGTCTCAGCGTGTAGACAAACCCTCGCATTCTTTGTCAGTCCTGCGTGCTGGTGCTCACGAATGTGAAATTCGCTCCGCGCCAGTACTCGTCCTTCCTAGGGCTGCAAAGGTTTTCTATCACGCTGAAAAGAAGACAAAGGGCTAAAATCAAGTTCATTTTAGCCCTTTGTTAAACAAACGTTTAATCAAGAAAGGACAATCACTCATCTTCTGAACGTGCTGCCTATGACATACATATGGAACAGGCGGGCGAAAGGTGGAAATGAGATGAAAGGAAAAACGAGCATTGTGATGCTGACGTACAATGAACTGCACCTAACGAAAAAATGTATCGACAGTATCAAGGAGCATACTCGGCGTGATGAATATGAACTCATTATCGTGGATAATGCTTCATCAGACGGAACAAAGGAATATGTGAGACAACTGGAAGATGTCGTGTTGATTGACAACGAGAAGAATCAAGGTTTTGCCAAGGGCTGTAACCAAGGGGCGAAAAAGGCAACAGGAGATAGTCTTCTTTTTTTAAATAACGACACGATTGTGACCGAAAACTGGCTTTTGCCTTTAAGAGAAGCCCTTTTTGCATCAGATCGTATTGGCATGGTAGGCCCTGTCTCCAATTATGTGAGTGGTCCTCAGCTCGTTCAGCCATCTTACACAGATGTGAAGGAGCTTCCTGCCTTTGCGAAGGCATATACGGCTTCGAGAAAAGGTCAAAGAACATATGTGCACAGACTTGTTGGTTTTTGTCTGCTGGTCAAAAGAGAGCTGATCGAGGATGTAGGGTTATTTGATGAGCGGTTTGTATATGGATCATTTGAGGATGATGACCTTTGTCTGCGCTCATTGCTGAAGGGGTACCAGCTGCAAATCGTCCATGATTCTTTTGTGCATCATCACGGTCATGCTACCTTCAATGCCAATGAAGAAACGAACATCTCTACATTGTTTGCGGAGAACAGGCTTCGTTTTTTAGATAAATGGGGCATTGATTTAAATCTGATAACGCCCCATCCATATTTTGCAACACTGCTCCCTGAGGATGCCGGATGTGTGCTGGATGTTGGCTGTGGTGCTGGGGCGACAGGACTTGAACTGATCAACCGGCAGTCCGTTGACATGTACGGAGTAGAGGCGGATGCATTAAAAGCAGAGATGGCAAAGGCGTATTACAAAGAAGTGATTGAGACAAAAGCGGAGGCGTATCCTTGGTCAGAGAAAGAAGCTTTTTTTGATGCTGTGATCTTTTCTGATGTGTTAGAGCATGTGTCAGACCCATGGCAGTTGATAGCTCATGCGCATGCGTCTTTAAAACCAAGTGGCGTGATCATTTGCTGCTTACCTAATATGATGCATGCGGAAGTACTGCTGCCTTTAATGGCAGGTGATTTTACGTATCAAGATGTGGGGATTTTAGATCGAACACATATGAGATTTTTCACACCAAACACAATGCGGGCGCTCTTTCCAGACCATTTATTTCATCGCGTGATTGAACAGCCAATCAATGTGCCAATTGATCAAAACGTTCAATTGTTTTTTGACGAAGTGGCGAGAGTAGGAGAGTCACTTGGATTTCAAACAAAAGCATTATCTGATCAAGTGACGCTCTATCAGCTTTTGATCGTTGCACGTAAAAAAGGCGGTTCCCCCTCCGGGTAATTCGCCTCAGCGTGTAGGCAAACCCTCGCATTCTTTGTCAGTCCTGCGCGCCGGTGCTCGGAAATCCTTCATTCGCTCCGCTCCGGTACTCGTCCTTCCTAGACTGCAAAGGTTTTCTATCACGCTGAAAAGAAGACAAAGGGCTAAAACAAAGTTCATTTTAGCCCTTTGTCAACCATCTAAGGCGGTCATCCGCCTTTTGTGCTACCATTTAAAGTTTTTCGTTGCGCCTTCTGCACCAAAGTTCAAAATGCTCACTTTTACGTCATATGCAATGTCTACTTCTTGAAATAGTGTATCCCATTCGTTGCGGTGCTGATCCCAAAAGTCTGGATACTTGATGCGCACCTGCCGGTTTAAAAAAATCGGGTCAACACCCACATCTTTTTGCATGTGATTGACAGCTTTTTGAATGCGCTCTTTGATTTTGCGTTCAAAAATGCGCTCAAATCGTTTGATGTATTGCTCATCGTATGAGTTTTCAGGGGGATATTGATCTTCTGATAGTTTCCCGTTTGTTTGTACACTAATTTTAAAGGAGATCTTTCCGTTCTTCAGATAGGGTTCAATCTTGGACTTTGCTTTCTTGATTTCATACGTAATCGGAAAGCCTTTGTAGGTGGCAGGTACGACTCCGCCTGAGATGCGATTCATGACCCAGTTTAAAGATTGGACATCTTTTGCTGGTATGAATCCTATCAGCTTTCGCGTTTTCCCATGGATAATGCCTGCACCATCATAGGTGAGTTCTCCGTTTACGACATCCACACTTTGGACAAGAAAGCTTGTACCCATCTGAAAGTAATCCGACGCTCGGCCAATACGTGTTGGCAGTAAAATCTTCCCGTTAAAGCTCCGGTTTTTTGATGTTTCAAAAATATGCTCGACTGGAACCTTTTGTTGTGATTTTAATTTTTGATTGATGACTTTTGATGCCTCATGGCGTGACACTAAGAGGTAGCTGCTTCTTCGAACCTCATCATCTCGTATAAAGTGGTTGAGTGTCCCTTGAATATCATGATGTTCAGCTTGATCTTTGCCAAACAAAAAGATTTTGAGGTGATCACTGTAAATCGGCGGGTCCTTCAAAGCGACATTGCTGACTGCTTCCAGTACATTTTTCCCCTTTGAGACGACATTCACATAGCCAGGGGAGTCTGCTTCTTGTGTTCCGCCCATTTTAGGGACAAGGTTTTGATAGGTGAGTTTGACTCCGTTATCATCTTCCTCGTCAATGCCAACACCGCGCACAAACGATAATTTCTCAATATCTTTTAAGTCCCAGCAACCTGTCGATAAAAGCAAAAGACAGCAAGACAAAAAGATGAGCCATAAACGCCGTCCTTTCATGCAGATCGACCTCCCCATTTTTTACGTATCATGAGCAGAATAGCTGTTATAAAAGGAATCGCTAAAACAGCGAATAATGCATAGCCGAGTAAAGTCGAGTAGTAAAAGACTTCATTGATATTTCTCGGAAAAAGAGAGAGAGCTGAGGTCAGCAAAAACAGTAACCATAGCAGTCTCGTTAAATTGGTTGTCTTAAACACCGTTTGACAGCCTTTAATCGCAAATTGGAAAAAGCCAAGCATACAAATAAACTGCTGGCACGTCCAGATCGTCAGTAAGAAAATATCAAAGCGTTCAATGAAGACCCCTTCTAGTTCTAGCGCTTGAATGAGTGAGACAGTGGGCCAGGTGAGTGATTTCGTTTCTCCAACTGTCATGGAACCAATCACAATAAAGAGCGTGAGGGAGTAAATAAGTGTGGTGATCCCTACCCCGATCGCTGCGGCCCATTTCGCTTTTGACCATTTGTCTTTATAGACAAGCGGTACGACAAACAAAATGACTTCAAAGCCTGTAAATTGAATAAATGTTTGAGAGAACAAATTACTAAAATCTTTAAACCCGTGAGCCATTACCGGGCGTAAATAATCAAAATCAAATATTTTCAAACTAAACAGCATGAGCCCAATGTAAATGATCATGGTCATTGGATAAATGTATGTCACCATTTTTACTACTGGAAAAATTCCGCTTTTTAAATGATAGGTGGCCACCAGTAAAAAAATCATCACAATCACGGTCATCGGGGTCGATTGCAGCAGGAAAAATTGAACCACTTCCCCCAGTACACGCGCCTCAAAACCAACAATGGCTAGTAAATAACCGATCAGCATTAGGTTAAAAATCGTGCCAAAGAAGGCACCGGCTCCTTTTGTATTCGATTCAAAAATGGTATCCGGTGCATTTTTCTCCGCAATCCAACCTAGCAAAAAAGCAACGAAAGCAAAGATGACTCCCTGTATCAATACAATGATCCAGCCATCAGGGAATCCTGAATTGGCAGAACTGCGTGGAATGGTTAAAATTCCAGCGCCTATCATTGTAGAACTGCACAGAATGGTGACTTGTAACAATGATAGCTTCTCAGCTCTGTACATCGTTTAATCTCCTTGTCTTTTGAGATTTTTTGTCTTGGCTGTTTTCGGTCTCGATTTAAATAGCCCTATTGGTAAACGAACGTACGTATCTTTTAAATCTGAAAACGGTGAAGACAAAACAGGTGTGAAATAGTCAAAACCAAAGGTCTTGAGCTGCATCAAGTGACAAAGTACAAATAAATAACACATGATGAGGCCGTATAATCCAAACATGGCTGAACTGAAGATCGCCATAAACCGCAGGATGCGTAAGGGAAAGCTGAAATCATATGATGGAGCAGTGAAATCGGCTAGTGCCGTCAGAGACACAATAATGACCATTAAGGCACTGACGATATTGGCTTGGACAGCCGCCTGTCCAATAATGACGCCGCCAATCAGTCCAATCGTCTGCCCAATCGCCCTAGGAAGACGAAGTCCAGCTTCCCGCAGCAGTTCAATCGTAAACGACATCAAAATGGCTTCCACTACAGGAGGAAAGGGCACATTTTGCCGGCTGCCTGCGATGGTCAGTGCCATTCGTGTTGGTAATAAACCAGGATGATAGGAAACAAGGGCGATATAGAGTCCCGGTAAAAAGATCGTCAAAAGCACGGCAATATAACGGAGCAAACGCAAAAGAGTCGCACTTGTCCATCTTTGATAATAATCCTCCGGTGATTGCATCAAGGCAGTGAGAGTCATCGGCATAATGAGGGCAAACGGCGTCCCATCGAGCAAAATAGACACCTTTCCTTCGAGCACAGAGGCAATCACCCGATCAGGACGTTCTGTATTTTGAATCTGTGGAAAAATAGAGACATGACTGTCTTCAATCAACTGTTCAATATAGCCGGACTCAGGAATATCATCCATTTTGATTTGCTTCATACGAGAGAATACATCATCTACTAGTTTGGGGTCTGCGATATCACGAACATACACAAGAGCAGCAGATTTCTTGTTGCGAGTTCCTATGTTTACCTTTTGAATGACAAGGTTCGGATCATTTGCTCTTTCACGAAGCAATGCCGTGTTTTTTTCAAGATTTTCAATAAATCCAATCCGGGGTCCTCTTACAAGGACTTCTGATTGCGGCTCCTCTACTTCTCTAAATTGAAAAAGATTCGTATGGAGCGCAAGCGCTTGAGTGGCCCTATCCACAAATAAAATAGCCCTGCCGCTGTATAACTGCTCGATGGCAAGGTTCATATCTTCCAGCACATCATTTTGAATACCAAAGAACGTTTTAGAAAGGGAAGAAAGTGTGGTGTGGTCGACCTTGGTGATGGTCAGTTCCTTTTGCATAGGTGAAATGATTTGTTTGGAAAGCATCTCAAATTCTGTGAGTCCTTCAACGTACACGAGACATGCAGAGACAGCGGAAGGACCAAATGAAAAAGAGTGGAACACGATATCATCACTTTTGCCGGCAAAGCTTTTGACACGCTGAATGACGGACTCTATATCTTGTTCAATACGACTTTTCATAATACCTCACCCTCATGTCTTTTTTTATAGAGTGACTCGGAAGGAGAAGAATTATGCAAATAGAAAAAAGAGAATCCCCTAAAATAGGAATTCTCTTCACATGTTTATCTCGCCAGCCAGCCGCCATCTACGGCTAAAATATGCCCGTTCATATAATCAGATGCAGGGGAGCTGAGAAAGACGGCGGCACCTGCTAGATCTTCAGGCCTTCCCCAGCGTCCAGCGGGGATTCGTTTCAGAATCTCTTCATTCCGGTTCGCATCGTCACGAATGGCTTGCGTGTTATTGGTTGCAATATAACCAGGCGCGATCGCATTGACCTGAATATGCTGACTTGCCCATTCGTTTGCAAATGCTTTCGTCAAACCTGCGACAGCATGCTTACTTGCTGTATAAGCGGGAACAAAGACACCGCCTTGAAATGATAGAAGGGAAGCGATATTGACAATTTTCCCTTGCCCTTTTTGCAGCATCTGCTGTCCGACCTTTTGCGTGAGGAAAAAGAGACTGTTGATATTCACATCCATCACAGTATGCCAGTTTTCCTCTGAATATTGAGCAGCCTCTTCTCTTTTAATGGTACCAGCATTATTGATTAAAATATCAATTGAATGCTGCTTTAAAAGGGCATCAACATCCCGCTTTGCGGACTTAGGATCTGAAAAGTCTACTTGAATCGCATGAAATGATCTGCCGGTCTGTTCGACAAGTTCTTTTGTTTCATCAAGCGGCGTATGGTGGTAGGTACCGATGATATCTGCACCTGAACGGGCAAGCGCTACGGCAATACCTTGCCCAATTCCAGTTCCAGGACCTGTGACAAGAGCTGTTTTGCCTTCGAGGGAAAAGAGGGACGCTACATAGGATGTCGTCGTCATCTCATTACCTCAGCTGGTCCATCGGGACAAAGTCCATATCTTTAAACGTATAGTTTTCTCCCGCCATTGCCCAAATAAATGAATAATTTGCGGTACCTGAGCCTGAATGAATGGACCAGGCAGGTGAGATGACGGCTTCTTCATTTGCCACAACGAGATGTCTCGTTTCAGATGGCTCCCCCATAAAATGAAAGACACGTGCGTCTTCCTCTATATCAAGATATAAGTACACTTCCATCCGCCGGTCATGTATATGAGCAGGCATCGTGTTCCATGTGTTATTGGTTTCAAGCTGAGTGATGCCCATCATAAGCTGGCAGCTTTGGATGCCGTCTGCATGAATGACCTGATACAGATTCCGTACGTTCGAGGCGGATGCTTCCCCTAAATGATTCGGTGTTAATTCAGCGATCGCAGCCTTTTGTGTCGGATACGCTCTATGAGCGGTGGCTGACACAAGATAAAATTTGGCCTGCTCACCTGATGAACTAGCAAACTGTACATGTTCGTGTCCAAGTCCAATATATAAGAAATCTTTATGCTCCAGCACAAATGACTCACCATCGACTGTAACCGTACCTTGGCCGCCGACATTCACAATGCCAATTTCCCGTCTTTCAAGGAAATATTCTGTACGTAAAAAGTCGCCGGCATCTAGCTTGATCGGTTCTGATGTCGGCATAACACCGCCAATCACCACACGGTCCTCATGCGAATAATACAGCTTCAATTCACCACTGACAAAAAGTATCGGAATATGAAAATGACGACGAAGTTCCTCTGTTGTAAAACGCTTGACCTGCTCAGGATGTACAGCATAACGATTTTCCATTTGAGATAAGCCTCCCTTTCCATCTGAAACATATGATTGTTTTATTTGGTATCGGTTTCAAGGAAAATTCTAGAGGAAAAAGAGAGAGACGTCAACCGTTAATTTGAAATCGCTTTCTTTAATTGTATAAAAGCTTTTTTTCTTCATGTTCATGAAAAAAATCTTCTGATACAGCTTAACTTGTGGTATGCTTTTTTTAAGTTTATTTGAAATCGGTTTCGAAACAAATGAGAAGATCGATCTTGGGAGTTTTTTGTATGAAAGAGAAAAAGCAAACGAAAGTCACCATTAACGAAGTTGCTGCATATGCAGGTGTCTCAAAATCAACGGTATCCAGATACATCAATGGCAGAACAAATGAAATTTCTCCTGAAAAGGTAAAAAAGATTAAAAAAGCCATTGAGGAGCTCCATTACCGTCCGAGTCAGCTTGCCCAAGGATTGAAAGTAAGAAAGAGCAAGGTCATTGGTTTTATTGTGGCTGATATTACGAACCCGTTCTCTGTTGCGACACTTCGTGGTGTGGAAGAGATTTGTGATGAATATGGATACAGCATCATGGTGTGCAACACAGATAATCGTCCAGAAAAAGAACGAGAAATGCTTCTGAAGCTGAATGCGCATTATATTGAAGGGCTGATCATCAATACGACCGGTCAAAACAATGACATTTTGCAAGACTTTAAGCAAAACGGTGTACCGATTGTTCTTGTTGACCGTAAGTTACCTGAACTCAAGGTCGATACCGTCACAACGAATAACCGTGACATCACGGCTCGTCTACTTCATCAGATGTATGAAAAAGGCTACGAACATATCGCTTTCTTTACTGAGCCGGTCGATGGGATTAGTCCACGTGAAGAACGAAAAGAAGCCTATGAACAGACGGCCATGAGTCAACATAAGACACCTATGATTGCAGAAATCAATTTGAAGCAAAAGGAACAAATGCGAGATGAGATTTGTCGGTTTTTACAATCAAACCATCAGAAAAAAGCGATTTTAGCAGGCAATGGATTACTTATGCTGAAGCTCATCAGTGAACTCGTCGATCTTGGGGTGAAGATACCTGAGGAGATAGGCATTGCTGGATTTGATGATACAGAATGGTATAAGCTGATCGGGCCAGGCATCACTACGGTGGCGCAGCCATCTCATGAGATGGGGAGAGCGGCGATGCAAAAAATCAAGACGCGTCTTGAAGGGGATAAGAGTGCACCCCAGACCATTCAACTTGATGGAGAAATCATTGTGAGAAAATCTTTATAAACGTCAGGCAGAGAAGAGTATACATACGTGCATGCTCTCTCTTTTTCAACTGTTTTGAAACCGGTACCAAGAAAGGGGAGAAATCAGTGAAAGCATTGGATGTGATCACATTTGGGGAATCAATGGCGATGTTTTATGCAAAAGAAATTGGCGAGCTTCACCAAGTGCATACGTTTCAAAAAGCACTTGCTGGTGCAGAGAGTAATGTTGCGGTCGGCTTGGCAAGATTAGGCTTTAGCGTTGGCTGGATGAGCAAGGTCGGGGCGGACTCACTTGGTACATTTATTTTAGAAGAGCTTCAAAAAGAAGGGGTCGATACGAAGGCAGTACTCCGTTCAAATGATGGAGCCAAAACAGGGATATTGCTTAAATCAAAAGTCATCGATGGAGACCCTGATGTGACGTACTACCGAAAAGGCTCTGCTGCGAGCACATTGAACGCAAGCGATTTCCCGTCCACTTATTTTCAGCAGGCAGGACATCTTCATATGACCGGAATCCCGCCTGCTGTGTCTAGTGAAATGAGAGCGTTTTCTTTTCATGCCCTTAAAGAAATGAAAGAAGCAGGAAAAACCATTTCCTTTGACCCGAACCTGAGACTTCAACTATGGGAAGAGGAAGAAGACATGATTCATACGGTGAATCAGATGGCTGCTCAAGTAGATTGGTTTTTCCCTGGGCTTGCAGAAGGTCAAAGACTCACGGGGTGTCATGAGCCGGAAGCGATTGCGGATGTTTATTTACAAAAAGGTGTCAAGCTTGTGGTCATTAAACTGGGAGCGGAAGGAGCCTATTTCAAAAGTGCATCGGGCCAAGGTGTAGTGGATGGTTTTCATGTATCTCATGTCGTGGATACAGTCGGAGCTGGTGATGGATTTGCAGTGGGAGTGATGAGCGGTCTGCTGGACGGATTATCATATGAAAAATCGGTGACAAGAGGCAATGCCATTGGAGCACTTGCAGTCATGTCCCCAGGAGATCACGAGGGACTGCCGACTCGGGAAGAGCTTCAGGCATTTATAAAAGAAGCCAAACGATATCAAAGGCGACACGATATGAAGGGAGATGAGAGGTATGGGAAAGTCAGCAAGTATGAGCGTTAAAGAGAAGCTCGCAGCTTGTAAACTCATTGCGGTGGTCAGAGCAGGTAGTGAAGCAGAGGGGATAGAGATGATTGGTCGTTTAAAGAAAAAAGGGGTGCGGGCCATCGAAGTGACATATACCACGCCCAATGCAGAGCGGATCATTGCATCTTACCAGCATGACCACGACTTGATTGTCGGAGCCGGAACGATTACAACGCTTGAGCAGGCACAATCAGCCATTGAAGCCGGCTCTCAATTTATCGTCAGCCCGGGATATCTTCCTGTCATCGGAGAGCACCTATCTTTTCACGATACACTTTACGTTCCAGGTGTTTTGACCCCGAGTGAAATTATGCAGGCAAAAGCAAATGGATACAGCGTGTTAAAGCTTTTTCCGAGCGGCGCCTTCGGTTTGTCCTATATGAAAAATTTGCAAGGCCCGTTTCCAGAGATTGAGTTCATCCCAACAGGAGGCATTCATCCAGTCGATGTGCCAAAGTGGCTTGAAGCAGGAGCTGTGGCAGTAGGTGTCGGCAGCCAGCTTGAAAGCAGTACAGCAGAAGAATTACAGGCTGTTCTTTCTTCCGCCATCATGTAGTTCACATAAACAACCGGCGGATGACTGCCGGTTGTTTGTTCGTTTATCTGACATAAAAGATGGGAAGGCACTTCTTTTCACGTAAAATGAGCATAAAGGAGAGGTCGATATGTACATTCAACAAGATGAACTAAAAGATGGTCAAATTGAACAATTGATTAAAGCTCATTTAGAAGAGATGAAAAAACATTCACCGCCAGAAAGCATTCATGCCCTTCCGTTAGACGATCTGAAAAAACAAGACGTCACAGTATGGAGTGCAAGGGATGGAGAGGCGCTTCTTGGCTGCGGAGCCATCAAGGAGCTATCAAGTGAACATGGTGAACTCAAATCGATGAGGACGGCAGCAGCCCATATGCGAAAAGGCGTGGCGAAGCATCTGTTGACCCACCTTCTCCAAGAGGCGAAGCGGCGGGGGTATAAAAGAGTCAGCCTTGAAACAGGTGCGATTGCTTTCTTTGAACCAGCAAGAAGATTATATGAAAGCTTTGGATTTCGATATTGTCCGCCTTTTGGTTCATACCAAGAAGATCCGAACAGTTTATTTATGACAAAGGAATTATAGAGGTCGAGAGAGTATGCTTTTATAAGCAGCTCTTTTTTTATGCGGCAACAATGGAAGGAGGCGGATGTGAATGAAAAGGTCGAAGTTGTTCGGAATAGGCGCATTTCTCACATTTTGTGTCGTATCTGTTCTTTTTTTATCTGTATTAGGTCAAGATTTAGTTAAAATTGAAAGCGCTTCCGATGAGGCGGTATCAACTTACCAATATCACTTTGTTCTTGTACCGGAGGAACTTGATAATGAATATTGGCAATTGGTGCAAAAGGGAGCTGCTGATGCGGCGGAAGTTCATCGGGTGTATCTTGAATACCTAGGTCCAAAGCAGGCTGATTTGGATGATCACCTGAAAACCATTGATATGGCGATTGCTGGTCATGTGGATGGCATTATGACGCAAGGTCTTGATGCAAAGAAATACAAACCGCTCTTTCAAAAAGCAAGAGAGAAAGGTATAGATGTCGTCACAGTCGATACCGATGCAGAGGGGAGCAAGCGTCAAGTGTATGTCGGAACAGATAACTATTATTCTGGCTTTATCGCCGGACAGGCACTCATCGCCGATACAAAAGGCGAACAGTATGTGGGCATTGTGACGGGACGGCTTGATGCGATTCACCAGAAGCTTCGCGTGAAGGGGTTTCGAGATGCCGTTTCTGGTGAGAAACGCATTCATATTGCTGGAATAGAAGAGTCGGCGATTACGAAATCAGGTGCTTCCGGTGCTGCGTATAAATTGTTAAATGATCATACGCAGCTCACCGCATTTTATGGAACAAGTGCATTAGATGGTGTCGGCATTATTCAAGCAACAGAGCAATATCATTCGTCTAAAGATGTTTATGTGCTCGCATTTGATACTCTGCCTGATACGATTCAAGCGCTGGATGATGGGAAAATTGATGCAGTGGTTGTACAGCACCCTTATGAAATGGGCTATCAAGCGGTTGAATCTCTTGTTCGTTTGCAACAAGGGGATAAACAAGAACCGCTTCAGTACACAGGGACGAGTGTGATTCGGCGAGGAGACCTGCCCCTTCATCAAATGGAAAGACCACAGGGGGTTCAGCCATGAGAAAAATACGAAGTAAATTATTATTGGCATTTTTAATTCTTGTGCTCCTTGGTAATGTGGCCGCTTTTTTTGTGTATTGGAGCAGTTCAAAAATCACATCAGAATATAGCAAGAGCTTTCGTTCCTTTCTCCTGCTGAATGATATTTCGACAGAGGCAAAAACGATGTATGAAAAGGTCAACGCCTTTGCCATCGAAAAGGATCAGGCGTTTGCCAAGGGGTATGCAAAATCAAAACAGAAAATGACATCATATGACCAAGCATTGCTCAAAAATGCAGGGCTTCATGCCGCCATCCCGTCCATTGAAAAATATCAATATATGATGCGGACGCTCATAAACGAAAGTGATGCGACAATGAATCATGTCAAAGATGGGAAAATCAAAGAATATGCTGCAAGTGTGAAAGAAGTAAGAACCGTATCCTCTTATATCCAAGAGCAGACAATGACTCTTTTGGATGATGAATTATCTGAGTATCAAGTACTCTACCAATCCCTTCAAAAAAGACATCAAACGTATGCGCTTTTTACTCTATGTCTGTTTACATTATCGATAGGCATCGCTTTATGGATGGCCTATATCATTGCGGGTGGAATTTCAAGACCGATCGTTCATCTGTCTCGAAGTGCCAAAGAAGTATCAGAAGGAAATTTTGATGGTCCGAATTTGCATGTGTCATCGAAGGACGAAATCTCTGTGTTAAATCATGCCTTTGAGCGAATGCGGCGAGAGATGAAGGTCATGATTGAAGAGATGAAACAAAAGGCCGCTTTAGATCAGAAAATTAAAGACATGAAGCTGAAAACACTACAAAACCAAATGAATCCACATTTTTTATTTAATACATTAAACATCGTTTCACGTATGGCGTACTTAGAATCAGCTGATGCGACATCGAGATTGATACAATCCGTTTCTACGCTGATGCGGTATTCGCTATCTCCTCTCAGCGCATCTGTTACGTTAGAACAAGAAGTGAAAGTGGTAAAAGAATATTTTCATATACAAGAAACAAGATTTTCCGATCGTATTACATGCAAAACGACCATAGATGAGTCGTGTCTATCTGTTCACATTCCGAGCCTTACATTGCAGCCGCTTGTCGAAAATGCCTTTATTCATGGGGTAGAACCAAAAGAGGAGGGGGGGCTTGTAGAGCTCTCTATTGATCGAGATGATGGCTTTGTCATGATTCGGATTCGGGATAATGGACTTGGCATCAGTGATCAAGAGAAAAAGAGGTTGCTATCGCAAGAGGAAGAAGATCATCCAGACACACGTAGTAAAGGTCACTCGACAGGAATTGGTCTTCGAAATGTGATGTCGAGGCTGCGTTTGTTTTACGGAGTGCAGGATGCCCTTCAAATTGATTCAAAGCCAAACGAAGGGACCACCATTCAATTGACAATACCAATCAAGGAGGAGCGAGCATGCTGAACGTGCTGATTGTGGATGATGAAAAAATTGAACGAATGGCGATGCGTAAATTCATGACCGAATGGCTGCCAGACTGTCATATTGCAGGGGAAGCTGCGAATGGAAAAAAGGCGGTGGAATTGGCGCGGTCTAAGCCAATTGACCTTGTGCTCATGGATATTCAGATGCCAGGCATGGATGGACTCACAGCGATCAAACAGATCAAAGCAAGCTGTCCTCATACTAAATTTATTATGCTGACAGCCTACGATACATTTGATTATGCCAAGCAAGCCATGCAGGAAGGGGTCAAACAATACCTTGTCAAACCAGCTGATAAAGACGAAACCATTACAGCGATTCGTTCTGTTGCGGCAGAAATTCAGCAGGAGGTCTCCCTGCGGCAGGCGGAGAAAGTCAATCAGCAGTCAAAATGGCTGGAAGCTCATGTGTTGAACGGTCAATCTTATTCCTCCACAGTGTTTGAGCGGCTGTTTCAGGATTTTCAAGCAGGTCTAGTGATCGCTGTTCAGCGGACAGGCGGGGATCAACTCCTGAATCATTTGCAGGAGTCTGCTCTTTTTCAAGCAGTGCCTATCAAAGTGAGCGGTGAGCTGTTTACATGCTTGATTTACAGCCGTCAATCACCTGGTCATCTAAAGGCGAATGTACTGCAAGCCATTCGCGCTGCCATGACAAGCGAGCAGCATTCACCTGTCATTGTTGGCATGGGTCATCCTGTCTCAAATCCACTTCAACTTCAGAAAAGTGCGGCAGAAGCGAAGCTTTCCTATTATCAGCGAAAAAAAGATGACGGTGCGGTTCGTTATGGCTTTTACTATACAGATAGACAACCTTACGTATTGATCAACTTGCCTGAGCTTGCCGATGACATGATGCTGGCACTAGAAGAAGGGAGAAGAGATGATGCTCTTGCTTACTATGATGCCTTCCAATTAGAAGGGGCAACCATTTCTCATGTGAAAGAGCTGCTCATTTTACTCAAATCACGACTTCGTGCAGATGTGCCGATTCTAGCTATCACTACAGAAACAGAATGCCGCCAATGCTGTGAACATTTATTTGATCTGTATGAAGCAAGAACCCAGACGGTGAATGATATAGAACGGGCGAAACGATACATTCAAACACATTTTTGCGAACATATCACGCTGGAGCAAACGGCCGCCTATGTTGATTTAAGCCCGACGTATTTCACCAAACGCTTTAAGGATGAGACAGGTCTGACGTTTAAAGAATATGTGACGACCTGTAGGATGGATAAAATGAAGAAGCTACTGAAAGAGAGTTCGCTTAGTTTAAAAGAAATCACCTATCAAGCAGGATATACTGATCCGAATTACGTCAGTCGTGTGTTTAAAAAAATGGTTGGCTGTTCACCGAAGGAATATCGAAAACAGGTCGTAAAAAAATGAAGAATTTCATAAAAAAGTGAAGAAGTTTGCCTGAAAAAAGGCAAGGATCTGCCAGTATACTTATTTTGATAACGCTTACAAAATAGGGATGGGGGATCCATGATGAAGTTTAAATTAGGCTTTACTTTATTGGCACTCTGTATGCTGGTCGTCTCTGCTTGCAGTTCATCGACGAACTCAGATGCAAAAAAAGAGGGCGGAGCGGAGAAACTAGAAATTTTCTCTTGGTGGACTGGTGCAGGTGAGGAAGACGGACTGAAGGCACTCATTCAATTGTTTGAAGAGAAAAATAAAGACATTCCAATTGAAAATGCAGCTGTCGCTGGTGGCGCTGGTACGAATGCAAAGGCTGTTCTAACAAGCCGGATGCAAGGAGATGATCCGCCAGCTACTTTCCAAGTACACGGGGGAGCAGAGCTGAATGAGAGCTGGGTAGCCGCAGGTAAAATGGAGCCGCTGGATGACCTTTATGAGAAAGAAGGCTGGAAGGATAAATTTCCAGAATCACTGATTGACCTTGTGAGCAAAGACGGGAAAATCTATTCCGTTCCAGTGAATATTCATAGAGGCAATGTGCTTTGGTATAACAAAAAAGTATTTGAAGATCAGGGCTTAGAACCGCCAACGACGTTTGATGAATTTTTCAAAACAGCCGATGCCTTAAAGAAAAAAGGGATTACTCCACTTGCGCTTGGGGATAAAGAACCTTGGGCAGCGACTCATTTGTTTGAAAGCGTTCTTCTAGGTGTACTAGGTGCAGATGACTATCAAAAACTTTGGGCGGGCGACTTAAAAATGGATGATGCAAAAGTGAAGGAAGCGGCAGACATCTTTGGACGTATGCTCGAATACGTCAACGACGATCATAGCTCGCGTAACTGGCAGGATGCCTCACAGCTCGTGGCAAAAGGGGAAGCTGCAATGAATGTCATGGGCGACTGGGCAAAAGGATACTTTGTGAATGATCTAGATTTGAAGGTGAATAAAGACTTTGGATACGTGGCTACTCCTGGTACGGAGGGCAGCTTTATGGTCATCACGGATACATTCGGACTGCCGAAGGGTGTCAAACAGCCAGAAAACGTGAAAAAATTCTTATCTGTCTTAGGATCTGTGGAAGGACAGGATGCGTTTAATCCGTTGAAAGGGTCAATACCGGCACGTGTGGATGCAGACGTATCAAAATATGATGAATATGGAAAATCGGCAATGAAGGCGTTTAAAGAGTCAAAGCTCGCACCGTCTCTTGCGCATGGCTCAGCTGCTGAAGAAGGTTTTGTCACGAAGGCGAACCAAGCCGTCAATATTTTCGTGACACAAAAAGACAGCAGTCAGTTCGTTTCTTCTTTAAAAGATTCAATGAAATAAAGATGAAAGAGGCGGCCGTTAGGCACCGCCTCTTTTTTAAAAAAGGAGTGTAGCTTCATGCGCATGGACACATCGCCGATCACAAAAACACCAGCAGCAAAAGTGAAACGTGTTCGGAAAAAATGGAATGGAGACCAGCTGCTTGCCCTGCTATTTTTAGCACCGTCAGCTGTTTTATTATTCATTTTTGTTTACGGATTTATTGGCTGGACAGGATATGTTTCATTATCGAACTGGACCTCGCTTGTTCCTGATTTTTCTTTCGCAGGTATGAAAAATTATGTCATGCTGTTTCAAGATTTTCGCTTTCAGTCAGATCTTCGAAACACGGTCTTTTTTACATTATTCTTTATTGGAGCAGTCATTGCTTCTGGGCTTGTACTGGCCATTTTACTAGACCAGAAGATCAAGGGGGAATCACTTTTTCGGAATCTCTTTTTCTTTCCGATGGCCCTTTCCTTTGTTGTCACAGGTGTTGTGTGGCAATGGATCCTAAATCCATCTACTGGGGTGAATCTGTTTTTAAAAACACTCGGCATCCAGCCCAAGTGGTACACGGATACGAACATTTTAGCTGGATTTGTCTGGGGAAAAATTGAGTTTGGTGTACCGGCAGCAATGATTGCAGTTGTCATCGCTGCTGTGTGGCAGATGACAGGGTTCTCACTTGCGATGTATTTGGCTGGTCTTAGAGGCATTCCAGAGGAAGTGAGAGAGGCTGCTAGAATGGATGGCGCAACCGAGTGGCAAATCTACTGGAAAATCATTTTCCCGCTGTTAAAACCAATCACAGCGAGCGTCGTCATTATCATGGCACATATTTCTTTAAAGATCTTCGATTTGATTTACTCGATGACAGGACCAGGTGCAAACTTTGTCACCGATGTGCCAGGTGTTTATATGTTTGAAATGACCTTTAGAGGAAACCATTATGCAGGTGGTGCCGCCATTGCGATCGTCATGTTGATTTCTGTTGCGGTCTTTATCGTGCCGTATCTCCTGTCTAGCCGGAAGGGGGCTTCATCATGACCGCAAGAGGATTTGTCCGTCCAGTTCTTTATGCTTTATTAATACTGTGCAGTTTGTTTTTTCTCATGCCTGTTTATGTCATGCTTGTCACAAGCTTAAAGCCATTAGGTGAAGTTACCCTTGAGCGAATGTGGTCGCTCCCATCTACACTAGATTTCTCAAGCTACAAAATCGCTTTTGAAAAGTTATCACCCAATTTAATGAATTCTCTTTATCTAGTCATTCCTGCTACCTTATTGTCAGCTGTATTAGGTGCGATGAATGGCTATGTGCTGTCTAAATGGCGCTTTAAAGGATCAGAAGTGGTGTTTACCTTCATGTTGTTCGGTATGTTTATTCCATACCAAAGTATCCTCATTCCACTTATTCAATTTTTACGTGAAATCGGCTTGTATAACTCCATTCCGGGACTTGTACTTGTCCATGTCGTATATGGCCTGCCAATCACAACACTCATGTTCCGCAATTTTTATGTGAGCATTCCTGATGAAATGATTGAATCAGCGAAGATGGATGGGGCCGGATTTATCGGGATCTTCAGACATATGATTTTGCCGCTTTCCATCACAGGGTTTGTCGTGGTTGCCATTTGGCAGTTCACAAATGTGTGGAATGAGTTTCTATTTGCGGTTACTATGACCACGGCAGAGAATCAGCCGGTCATGGTTGCACTGCAAAATTTATCAGGCAGTCAAATTGTACAATGGAATGTTCAAATGGCAGGTGCCATCTTGGCTGCGCTGCCGACACTTTTGGTCTATATTCTACTTGGAAAATACTTTGTGAAAGGGCTTCTTTCAGGCTCTGTCAAAGGGTGAATTGATTTTCTTGTTATCGTTTTCATTCGGTGTACTGAAAGGATTGACTTCTCTTTAGATAGCGTCATAATAAAAGTTGAGACTTGCTAGTTTTCATCATGCTAGGCAAGGATTATCAAAGGGTAGCAAAGGGAGGAGTCATCCTGAATGAAGCAGTCACCAATTTTTTTACTGCCTGAATTGAAGGAGAGAATATGGGGAGGTACAGCCTTAAGGGATCAATTTGGCTATGATATTCCTTCTGATCAAACGGGAGAATGCTGGGCAATTTCTGCTCATCCAAACGGACCAAGTGTCGTGCAAGACGGTCCATATAAAGGGAAAACGCTGATCGAACTATGGAACAATCACAGAGAATTGTTTGGGGGAATAGAAGGCGATCGCTTCCCGCTCTTAACCAAAATTTTAGATGCAAACCAAGACTTATCCGTTCAAGTTCATCCAGATGATGATTATGCGGAAAGACATGAAAATGGCGAGCTTGGGAAAACAGAGTGCTGGTATATCATTGACTGCAAAGAAGGCGCAGAAATGATCTATGGTCATAATGCACGGACGAGAACTGAGCTTGTGACCATGATGAACAGCGGAGATTGGGAAGGCCTTTTGCGGCGAGTGAAAATTAAGCCGGGCGATTTTTATTATGTGCCAAGCGGTACCATTCATGCGCTATGTGAAGGCACACTGGTTCTTGAAACGCAGCAAAGTTCAGATACGACCTATCGGGTGTATGATTATGAACGAAAAGACCAAAATGGCCATGAACGTGAACTTCACTTCACGCAGGCCATTGATGTTACCACGGTTCCTCATGTAGACGGTTATGCAGATGAATCAGTAGAAACTCGTCCAGGGGTGACCATTAGAACATTTGTAGAAGCAGAATATTTTTCTGTGTATAAATGGGAAATTGATCAAAAAGTAGAGCTATCGCAAGATTATCCGTTTTTGCTGTGCAGCGTTATTAATGGGGAAGGGTCCTTAGAGCATAATGGACATACATATCCGCTGCCAAAAGGAGCCCATTTTATCCTGCCTGCTGAAACAGGGAACTTCACCATTGAAGGATCTTGTGAACTGATTGTGTCACATATATAAAGGTAAAGAGGACTTCGAGGGAGTCCTCTATTTTTCTATTGCATAAAAGACTTGAAAGAGACTTGTTTTTGTCGATAAAGAGATTAGTAGACTATTATGCAAAGCTAAGAGAGGGACAGGGACCGTGAAAAAAACCATCAAGATTATGTTACTCGCAGCTGCCTTTGGTATGACATTACACACGGGCAAAGAAGTGCAAGCAGCCTCCTATGTCGATCAATCCATTTATACGATTAGCACCTCAAAAGTATTTACAACAGAAGCAGAAGTGAAAAAAGCGGTTGACACGTTGAAAAAGGATAAGAAGTGGACAGCCACTTATCAAACTTCAGGAAATACATCGACTTATCAACTGACTGCCTCAGGATATGACTCACAAGTAGCAGCTAATGCAAGTGCCGCTGCATTAAAAAAAGAGCTAGGCATGAGCGGTACGGTGTCTCCAGTAGGTGACCGCCTTCCTTTACAGAAAATCGTATCTGATCCAATCAACGATGAAAGTCAGGCGAAAAAACTGACGCTCGAGCTGACGAAAACATCAGGACTCAATAGCACGTATGAAGCTATCAATCAAAGCAGACCATCATATCAGGTCATATCAGGAGCCATTGATTCTGAAACGAAAGTCAAAAATATTCAAACCGAACTACAAAAACAGGCCGGAGTCACGAGTACATATCAAACCGAAAACAAAGCTGGCACCGTGTATCAGCTGATCTCAGGCAATATTGTCGGACAGAGCAAGGCAAATACCATCCTGCAAGGTTTTCAAAAGGAATCTGGTTTAAAAGCAGTACTCCAAACGGTAGCAGCAGGCAAACCGTATTACATCGTCACATCTGCTGCACAAACGAATCAGTCTAAAGCGCAAACCCTTCTGACCCAGCTGCAAAAAGAAGCGAAAATCAGCGGAAAGATTCAGAAGGCTGGAGCTGTTAAAAATGTATATAGCATGGAATCAGGCTATTTCAAAGACAGTAAGCAAGCAGCCTCAGCGGCGGCTCAGATCAAGAAACAAGCTGGTGCGTCAGGTACTGTGCAGCGAGTAGGAAAAACGAAAAATTATATCGTAAAGCTCAATCAATTAAATGACACAACTTACGCAAAAACAGTTGCCTTTTTCAAGAAAAAGAAATGGCGCTATACGTCTAAAAAGATCTCCTCTACACAGCCATATCAAGTAGTGACTGGGAATCTTTTGGGCGATGATCAAGCGAAAAAAGCAACGGCATTTTTCCAAAAGAAAAAAGTATCCGCCACAACGAAAAAAACAGGCAAAGCATCTGACAGCACGTATCGACTAGTTGTGAATCAAGCAACGGATCAGACAAAAGTAAATAAAGGTGCTGCATACTTAAAGGCACAAAAGGTGACAAGCAGCATCACAACAGGCAAGGGGCAAGCAGTCAGTAAAGCATACAGCCTGATGACAACTCCTGTATATGATCAAAGCAAAGTAAAGCAGGCGCAAGAGATCATGAAAAAAAATGGAGTTGCCAGTAGTACAAAAACATTAACAGAAGCTGTTAAGCAATACCGTATTACGACAGAGGCGACTGTGAATCAGACAAAACTGAATCAAGCCTTAAGTTATTTAACCAAACAAAAAATGAAAGCAGCCGCTCAAAAAACGGGTGCAACTGATTATGGTCAATATCAGATCAAAACAGGGGTTATTTCGACTGTTGCCTTAAGAGATCAAGGCATGACATTCTTCAAAAAACGAAATGAACCAGCTGCTTATACAACAACGACAAAACCGGCATATAAAATCAACATCACACAGCAGTTTACAGGGTTAACAAATGCGAATGCGGCCATTGCTTTTGTGAAAAGCCAATACGGCTGGACAGCCACAGCGACAAAAATCAAAAACGGTCCAATGGTGATGCAGACGAATTATAACCTCACAGTCAATGAGATGGTAAACAAACAAATGAAGGTATCGCCGCAGACAGATGGTGCAGCCTATGTCTATGCGACATATGTAGACCCAGCGACGTCCACAGTGAATACAGACGGGCTAAATGTACGTTCTACACCTGATTCAAGTTCGGCTAGCAACATCGTCGCACAGCTGAACAAAGGGACAAAAGTGAAGCAGCTTGGAAAAGAAGGCAACTGGATCAAGATCAGCCTCGGCTGGAGAAATGCGAGTTCAGCAGAAGTATTAAAATATGTAGACCCAGCGAATATCGCGGAGGGCACTCAATCTTATTTTCAATTTCTCAAACTCTCTGAAGCTGCAAACCTCAACCCGACTGAAGTGAATACGAAGATTTTAGCAGGGAAAGGCATTCTTGCCGGAAAAGGACAAGCCTTTATCACAGCAGCGAAAACGTATCATATTAACGAAATCTACCTGATTTCACATGCATTGCTTGAAACAGGCAACGGCAGTTCCATTTTAGCGAACGGTACGAAGTTTAATGATAAAATCGTGTACAACATGTACGGCATTGGTGCATATGACAGCAATCCGAATTACCTCGGTGCAAAGTATGCGTATGAACAGCAATGGTTCACGCCAGAAGCAGCCATTATTGGCGGGGCAAAATTCATTGGCAACAGCTATATCAATAACGCCACATACAAACAAGATACCATTTACAAAATGCGGTGGTCTGCGACAGCCACTCACCAATATGCAACGGATATTGGCTGGGCTTCTAAACAGGTCACACGTATGTATAGTTTGTATAACTTACTTGATAACTATACGCTGTATTATGATATCCCCGTGTATAACAAATAAAAAAACGTCCGTGCTTCTTAATGAGAAGCCGGACGTTTTTTGTGTAAGATCTGCTGTTCAATAAAGGAAAGAAGCTGCTGACTTGATTTCCCTTTTGAATATTGGTTCCATTCCTCAGCAAAGGTTTTCAATAAGTCTTGATTGGCTGATTCGTATAGCCCCTTAAGCTCCTTTAAGAGCATATCTTGAGTGACGCAAGCCTTTCCTGGAATAATGTCTTCATAACGTTCGACTAAACCGCGTTTCATGCGATAAGTCTCTAGATCGTAAGTGAAGAACAAAACAGGCTTTCGGAGCAGCGCATATTCAAACACAATGGACGAATAATCTGTAATCAGGACATCGCATACAGAGAGCAATGGAAAGAGCGGCTGATCGGACACATCAAATATCCACTCACCATCTGTTTCTGCTTTGGCTAAATGTTTCACTGCAGGATGAAGTTTGACGAGCAGGATATAGTCACCATTCAGCTCTCTCCGCAATTGTTCTTTAGAAAAAGGTAAGACAAGACCGTCCATTGCAAAGTCCCGGTAGGTCGGCGCATACAGCAGCACTTTTTTGCCTTTTGGAAAAATATCCATCTGAAAGGAAATAGGGCGCTCATCATAGTACGCATCTGTGAATGGTACACCTGTTGGCAGAAAACGATCGTCCTTGACGCCAAATGAAGTTTTGAAAATCTCGCGCATGTGATCTGAGCCTGTAACGATATAATCGAAAGACGCATAGACCCGCTTGAAACGCTGCAGATCACGAGAACTACGGTGATGATTTGAAGCGTCTTCAAGACCGAACTTTTTCAAAGCACCATTGGCGTGCCACACTTGAATACAAGTGGTAGAAGGTCTATTTCTTAGCACACTTGTCATCAGAAAATAATTATCTGTGACGACAACTTTGCTTTTTAGCATCGTATAGATACATTGAATGAGATGGAAGGGATTTTTTTCATGAAAATAGCGAAATGACACATGAGGCACGTCCTTTTCTATCACGGAAGCATGCTTCGTATAGAGGACAGTGAGCTTCATTGTCATATTCGCCTGTTGTTGATAAGTATCAATGAGAGCAGCTGCATTCTCTTGGAATGAAACAAGCAGCGTCACCTGATTGTCACGAGGTTTCACGCCGCTCATGAGCCATCCAGCAAAAGAAACAAAAGCTGCATAGCATGAGATGATCATTGAGCGTATATTCATCATGTATCAGTCTCTCACAGCTGCTTCGTCTGATCTTTTACTTGCTCAGGATAGTAGCGCTTTTTCCCTTTGTTTTCTTTTAATACGGCAAAAGCGTACTTTGGGATATTCAGCATTCGTTTCCATCTCCACGGATTGACAATGAGTCTGTACAGCCATTCCGTATTTGTTTTAATCATCCAGCGTGGTGCACGCTTCACCGTACCGCTAAATACATCAAAGCTTCCACCTAAACCGATGCAAACAGCTTGCGGGAACAAATGACGGTATTCATAAATAAAGTTCTCTTGGTTTGGATAACCTAAAGCAACAAACACCATATCTGCTTTTGAACGAGCAATTTGTTTTGCCACAAATCGTTTATCCGCTTGATAACCATCACAGCTGCCTGCAATCACCACATTTGGATATTCCGTATCAATTCGCTGTTTGACAGCCTCGAGCACTTCTTCTTTCGCCCCATATAAAAAAATACTTTTAGATTGCTTGTTTGCGAGATCAAGCATAGACATGAAGACCTCAAAGCCTGCAATTCTTGATTTCAACGGATGGTTTATAAGACGTGACATCAAGACAACACCTACACCATCAGGTAAGACATAGTCTGCAGAAGAGATGACTTTATGATATGCATGATCCTTCATAGTTGCATAGCCTATTTCTGGATTCACCGTTGCAATCATTGCGCCTCTTCGCTGTGAAAGGTGGTGTTGGTTCATATAACTAATAAATTCGTCTAAGTCGCCATTTACATAAGAAAGGTTAGAGACCACTTCTGTTTCCACTGTATAAACCCCCTTTTTCTTTTTGTTATCTATTGTACGATCATTGTAAATTCATTCTTAACCTACAGATCATTTTATCACAGTTGCTCCATGAAATATTAACAATAACTTTACAATCCTTTTAATTTCATGACATTTTAATAAACAACTAGTCTCTAAAAACGTTGAAATGCTGTATTGACGCAGTTTCACTATTTCATCCATTAAATTGGAAATAGTTTGTCTTTACATTTTCTTAACGTTTTTTAGGCATTATGATATAATGAGGTTCCGAAGAGCGAAAAAACATGACCGATGAGAATAGGATTACGGATAAACATTACTGCTTGAAGCAGTCGAATAAGGATGAAGAAAGGAGTTTATGTTTGCAATGAAGAAAGTTATTACTTACGGTACATTTGATTTATTACACTGGGGGCATATCAAGCTGCTAGAGCGTGCAAAACAGCTTGGAGATTACTTAGTAGTAGCCATCTCTACAGATGAGTTTAATTTACAAAAATCAAAAAAGGCTTATCATAGCTACGAGCATCGCAAGCTGATTTTAGAAACCATTCGTTATGTAGATGAAGTCATTCCAGAGAACAGCTGGGATCAAAAAGTCCGAGACGTACAAGAACATGACATTGATGTGTTTGTTATGGGGGATGACTGGGAAGGTAAATTTGATTTCTTGAAAGAGCATTGCGAAGTCGTTTACTTGAAGAGAACAGAAGGTATTTCGACAACACAAATTAAGGAAGAAATTGCTGGACTATAATAGATTGAAAAAAAGTACTTCTTATCTTTTGGTGAGAAGTGCTTTTTCATGTAAAATACAATAGCAAGTGATCATTTTTATAAGGAGAGCTTCCTGTGTTTCAAAATTGGATGAAGAAAAAAGGTGAACACACATTGGATCAACCTAAACGAAATGAAACAATGAAATCGGTTGAAATTCCTGACATGGACTACTACTTTATTATGGGGGATGTGCCAAAACAGGACAACACCTTAACGGATTCATTAAACTTAAGATTAAAATCATTGGCTGAGAAGAATAAACGAGCTACCATCTTAACTTTGAATTTTGATGTAAATGTAAAGGGGCATATTCGAAGCCTAGAGGAGAATTTTCACCCTCAAATTTCCATCTTGAATGTTTTTGAACACTATATTTTACCGGAGAGCGGGAGTAAAAGGGTTTATTCGGAGTTTATTACAGGTTCCGTATCGGAATCGATTAATGAAGTCTTTATATCTGAGGACAACTCAACCGTTCAAGTGACAAGATACGAACTACCTTCTTCCCCCATTCTGTATATAGATCAATTTAATGAAGAACAGCAATTGATGAAACGGGAAGAATACGATATACATGGCGCTTTACGAAGAGTACTTCACTATGTTCCGCATAAGGGTGTCCCTTTTCTGGAAGAATTCATTAGAGATGATAGAAGTATCTACATGGAAACCATATATTCTGGGAGTGCCAAGAAGAATACAGTAAGGCATATTAATTGGTACAAGAAGACAGGCATCACCACATTTGTGAAAAAATCCGATATCGTACAGCAATGGCTATCTGATATTCAAACAAAAAATGAACGCATGAAATTGATGATTGCAGAAGATCGAGAGATAGATCACGATCTGTTTAAAATGGAAAAATCCGATTCAGTATTTTATGCTGCTTTTGTGCATGACGCACACTACGAGGAAAATCCCCGTCAATTGCACACTCATTATGAAGAGCTATTTAAACAAATCAGGAAGCAGCAAGTAGATGCTATTTTCTTTTGTCATCCGAAACATAAGGAAGATGTAGAAAAAGTTTTAGGGGAACAATCTTCCTTTTATCTATTGCCACAGGATGATGGTTCTTCTTGGGGAGCAGCTCTTCAGAATATGCTTGATAATCGAGTACTTAAAGAAGAACTAAGAAGTGTTGTGGAACATGCCAGATGGATGTTGCGTGATGTAAGCTCTGAGCATCATGTCCTTCATCTGCAGCTTGAGATGGAAGGCGAAATGAACATTGCGGATCAGGTAGAAATAGATTTTGCAGGATTTGATCGAGTCAATGGTGCTGAAATTATTTCTCAAACCATCAACGAAAATCAACAAGTGATTTTCCCGATTGGTCATTTTCAAACAAAGAAACAGATCGAACTCAATCAAACGAAACATGTCGATTTTTACATCCGAAGCAAGTCAAAAACACATCATCAAGAGGTACTACAGCGTTTAGAAGTGGAAGAAGAACTGCTTACCAACAAACCTTCGTCAATAGATGGGTGGTCTTACCAAACGAAAAATGGTTACTACTCTTGGAAGATCAATTAAAGAACGGACTGTATTCTTTGTGAAAGCATGTGAATGAAAATGAAAAAAATCGTTACAATTTTATATATCATCGTTTTTAAACTCTTGTTTTTGGGTGTCAGTAAACTGCAACCAAAAAAGAAAACGGTTATTTTTGAAAGCTTTAATGGAAAACAATTCAGCTGCAACCCGCGTGGTATTTATGAGTATATGAAAGAAAATCACCCTGACTATACGTTGATTTGGAGCGTAAAAAAAGGGTACGAAGCACCGTTTCAAGAAAAGGGCATCTATTATATTCATCGTCTGTCGTTTAAATGGATTCTTGCAATGGCAAGAGCCGAGTATTGGGTTGTAAACAGCCGTTTGCCGCTATGGATTCCAAAACCAGGCCACACAACTTACTTGCAAACATGGCACGGGACGCCATTAAAACGACTGGCTGTGGATATGGACGAAGTTCATATTCCTGGAGCAAACACGAAGAAATATAAAAAGAATTTCACGAAAGAAGCATCGAAATGGGATTGTCTTATATCTCCTAATGCATACTCGACTGAGATCTTTACACGTGCGTTCCAATTTCAACAGACCATGATTGAATCAGGGTATCCAAGAAATGATTTTCTGCACAATCAGAATAATGAAGGAACGATAAGAGCGCTGAAGCAAAAGATGAACCTGCCTCTTGATAAAAAAATCATCCTCTATGCACCGACTTGGAGAGACGATCAATATTATACAATTGGAAAGTATAAATTTGAATTGGACCTTGATCTGCATGAGTTGAGGTCATCTATCGGAGAAGAATATATCATCATCCTTCGTATGCACTATTTAGTAGCGGAAAACTTTGATCTCGGACCATATGAAGGCTTTGCTTATGACTTCTCTCATTACGAAGACATTCGAGACCTTTATATGATTTCTGACCTACTCATGACAGATTACTCTTCCGTATTCTTTGATTATGCAAACCTTAGGCGTCCAATGCTGTTCTATGTTCCAGACATCGAAACGTATCGCGACAAACTAAGAGGGTTCTATTTTGACTTTGAACAAGAAGCACCTGGTCCGCTTGTGAAAGAAACAGCAAGTGTAATTGACTGGATAAGAGAGACAGAGAAATCGACCTTTACATTACCAGCTTCATTCGCATCATTTTATGAAAAATTTTGCTACTTGGAGAACGGAGAATCATCTAAGCGAGTCGTAGAGACCATTCTGAATAAGGAAAAAAGATGAAGGGCATAAATCAGGTAACATACTTTCATTGTATGTTTACCGGATTTATGCCCTTTTTGTAACTTTAGTTTTAGATCTTTAAGCCTGTAAATGACAAAATCTCTCTAAAAAAATAAAACTTTTTTAGCGAAATTTGTTGAAAATTAAAAGATTTAAAGTCTTTAGAATCAAAAAGATGTTGTTTTTAAGGAAGCATAAACCTATAATTGTTGTTATAGTTAAAAAATTGTTTAAATATGTTGTGTTTACCAATATCGATTGTCAATTGAAAGTGCAGGGGATTTGATTGTCAAAAAGGATTTTATTAATTTCTCAAAATTTCTACCCTGAAATAGGTAGCGCTGGTAATAGACTCAAGAATATATTTTTGATGCTGCACAGAAAAGGATACGATGTGAAAGTTTTAACAACGGATCCAACTTATCCAGAAAAAAATTTCTATGATTCTCATGACCTTTGGGACGAAGAAGAATTAAATAGTCAGAATGAAAGATTTATAAGAGTGAAAGTAAAAAACAAAAAATATGCTTTTAACTTTTTGAATAGACTTTTCTATTATCTAGAAATAATGCTTAGGATGATCATATTTATTTTTAAGGATAAAAATAAATATGATCTAATTTATGTTACAACTCCCCCGATTTTTGTTGCCTTTGCTGGAATTATTGCTAAATTTAGATATAAGACAAAAATGATTTTAGACATAAGAGACTTGTGGCCAGACTCTTTAAAAGGAGTGGGGATATTCAAAAATCCCATGATCATCGGTTTTTTTAAACTTGCAGAAAAATTTGTCTATTCAAAATCAGATCATATCATCATTAACAGCCAAGGTTTTCAAAAGCATTTACAGGAGCAAGAAGCTAAATTAACGTTCATACCAAACTCTGCAAGGCGTGAAGAACTGCCAGAAATTTCAGTAAAAAACACGAGGAAAGAGTTTAAAGTAGTGTTCGCAGGAAATTTAGGTCTTGCTCAAGATGTGCATGTCTTTCGTGATATTGTTACGAGTTTAAAGGATTATCATATCAGATTTATGATCCTAGGTTATGGAGTCAATAAGAAAGAATTAGAGAGATATATCATTGAAAAAGAATTGAAACACGTTGAATTTATTGATCCATTATCAAGAAAAGAGTGTCTCAAAATGATGGCAAATTGTGATATTGGTATAGCAACGCTTAATCGTTCAGTCATCTTTGAAACGGTTTTGCCAGGACGTATTATAGATTACTTGAGTTGCCAGTTACCTGTAGTGGCTTCACTTTCTGGATATTCAAAAAATTTAATTGAGCAAGAAAATGTAGGTTTAGTAGCTAAAACAAAAACGAGTGACGAAATGGTTTCTCTTATTTTACGCTTGTATCATCATCCGGAGTTGGTTCAAGAAATGAAAACAAATTGCGAGAACTTTATTGAAAAGAATTTTTTATGGGATAATAATATTATGATTTTAGATAATGTAATAAAAAATACTATAAAAAAGGTTAATGAAGCATGAAAAAAAATATATGTATGTTTGTATGGAACCACTTTACCAACGATGCCAGAGTTTTGAGAGAATGTACAGCATTGTCAGAAGACGGATCTGATGTCGATCTAATTTGTATCCACGATCCATCAATGCCTGGATTAAAGACATATGAGGAAATCAATGAAAGATTTCGTGTCCACCGAGTTAAAAGGTACCCTCGATGGTTAGTTTTATTTCAGTCTATGCTGACTTTGCTAAAGAAGAAAAAGTATCTTCTACTTCTTCTATTATTAGTGTGGGCTGCGGGTGTTTTTTATTTACCAATTATAACGATCGCCTTCACAATCCTATTTTCATCCTTACTTCTTAAAAAGGTAAGAACATTAATCATTAGATCTAGTATCTTTTTAAGAATGATTGTAAAAGGATGGAATAAAAATTATGATATCTATCATTCTAATGATTTAAATACTTTACCACAGGGTGTTATTTGTGCAAAGTTTAAACTTTTTAACAGAAAAAAACTCATCTATGATTCACATGAAGTTCAAACAAGCAGGACTGGGTATGATAGCAAACTATATGGGAAGATGGAATCTTTCCTTTTAAAGTTTGTTGATCAAATGATAGTCGAAAATCACACGAGAGCCAAATACAACGAAGACCTCTATGGTTTTTACCCAAAAGTTGTCCATAACTATCCGTTCGATCAAAAAAAAGAGATAGAGAAAATTGATTTGCATGAGATTTTAAACATTTCCAAGGATGAAAAGATCCTGTTGTATCAAGGTGGAATTCAAACTGGTAGAGGTTTAGAAAATTTAGTTAAGGCAGCACCTAATTTTGAAGAAGGCATCCTCGTCTTTATTGGAGATGGCCGAATTAAAGAAAGCCTCATGCAATTAACGGAAGACATGAAGCTCACTGATCGAGTGAAATTTTTACCAAAGGTGCCTTTGGAAGATCTCCCTAGGTATACAAAAAATGCTTATTTAGGTTTTCAGGTATTGAATAATGTGTGCTTCAACCATTATTCAGCCTCTTCAAATAAACTATTTGAATATATTATGGCGGGTGTGCCTGTCATTTCATGTGACTTTCCAGAAATTAAGAAAGTTGTTTCCAGTGAAAATATTGGAGTAGTCGTTGACTCTCACGATCCGATTTCAATCGCAGCGGGTGTAAACAAGTTAGTTTTAAATCCTGAATTGCGTCGTCAGTACAGTCAGAATTGTCAGCAGGCAAGGCTTAAATACAATTGGGAACAAGAAAAAAAATCACTTTTAAATGTTTATGGACAAATTCAATCATAAGGAGAGTAAAAATAATGAAACTTTGTACAGTAGGTTTGGGGTATATTGGTCTGCCAACTTCAATTATGTTTGCGAAACATGGTGTTAAGGTCGTAGGAGTAGATGTGAAACCGAGTGTGATAGACTCTTTAAATAGTGGAACGATTCACATAGAGGAGCCAGGTCTCCAAGACGCTTTGACTGAAGTTATTAAACTTGAAAAATTTAAAGCTTCTTTAACACCAGAGGAAGCAGATGTCTTTATCATCGCTGTTCCTACACCGAACCGTGATGACATGTATAAATCATGTGATTTAACGTACGTAGAGAGCGCTGTTGAGAAAGTAATTCCATTCCTGAAAAAAGGGAATGTTGTAATTATCGAATCTACTATTGGTCCAAGAAGCATGGATGACGTGATTAAACCATTATTCGAAGAAAAGGGTTACGTTATTGGTGAAGATCTATATCTAGTACATTGTCCGGAAAGAGTTCTGCCGGGTCAGATTCTTCATGAACTAATCTTTAATAACCGGATCGTTGGCGGGATTACAGAAGCTTGTACAGAGGCGGGAGCAAAAGTATACGAAACGTTTGTTCAAGGTGAAATTATTAGAACAAATGCCAAAACCGCTGAAATGTCTAAACTAATGGAAAATACATTTAGAGATGTTAACATAGCACTGGCAAATGAACTTACCAAAGTATGTAATGATCTAGACATTAATGCGCTAGATGTCATTGAAATGGCGAATAAGCATCCACGTGTTAACCTGCATACACCTGGACCTGGTGTCGGCGGACATTGTTTAGCAGTAGACCCGTATTTTATTGTAGCGAAGGCTCCTGAAACAGCGAAAATGATTAACTTATCACGCTCTATTAATACATCTATGCCATACTATGTCGTCGAAAATGTTGAGAAACTTATGCAAAAAGTAGAAGGAAATAAGGTGACTATTTTTGGACTTACGTACAAAGGAAACGTCGATGATATTCGAGAAAGCCCAGCAATGGAAATCTATCATTTATTAAAAAATCAGAATAAATATGAAATCGATGCATATGATCCGCATGTGGATGAGGAGTTTGTCATTAAAAACTTAGAAGAAGCTGTTCAACAATCTGATTTAATTTTGATTCTAACCGATCATCAAGAGTTTAAAGAATTTGATTTTGATAGACTTGATGGCATGAAAAATAAAATGATTTTTGACACAAAAAATGTTCTGCAAAACCGACATGAACATTTCACTTATATTAATTTTGGAAATCTCTCTTCTGAAATAAAAAAAGAAGAAGCCTTGGTTTAAATCTGCTTTTCCTTGGTGAATGTAAAGCTCGGTTTTAGTAGAAAGGAGTAGCAATGGATATACCTTCAACAGAAATTATTAAGACATTTAAAGAAAATGCTGACCAACCAGAAAAATGGTTATTAACAAACACTAGGGGAAAAAGAGTTTTTTTTCAATTTGATTTAGAAGAAGCAGAAAGAAATTATCTATCCTATATTGGCAAAGAAGTGATTGAACAAGGCTCTTTGTCCAATCAGTCAGAGAAAATAGATACGTTTGTGTTAGGAAATGCAACTGAATTTATGTCAGATGTTGATCGATTAGTTGATGATGCATTACCATTTTTAAAAGATGATGGTGTGCTGTTATTTTGGATTAACCATAATCAAAATTCATTGCAAGTAAAGTCAATAGTTTCTTTAATACTTTACATGCATAAAAAGAATTTTCGTATTGAACAAGTCATCAGGTCTTCATGGACAGGATTTATTGCGATTCCTATAAGTTCTAGTGAGATAGACTTTGCGGAAAATCTATTGAGTATACTATCTCGAATAAAGCAGGTAGAAGATAATAGTCAAAATGAAAGTCAAAATCAAAACACTGAATTAACATCAAAACTTCTAAAAAGATTAGTAGAGTCAAAGGAAGAGAAGTTAAATTTGGTGAATAATGAGAGAAAAATATTAGAACAAGCTAATAAGATGGAAAAAGAACTAAACCTAATAAAAAAACGTTACAAAGCTCTATCCTCATCCAAATTAGGTAGATTGACACTAGCTTACTGGAGATATAAATCTCAAAAAAGAAAGAATAGGTGAATTTGTGTGGGGAATTACCAGAACCATTTAATGCTAAATCAAAAGAAAAAATCAAGTGCAAATCAGGAGCTCGCATATTATAAAGAAATGTTAAAAGTTTTTAATCAAAATAAAGACTTTAAAGAGTTAGAAAGTTTATTGGAAAAAACGCCTGATTTCAAATCTTCACAACTCTCAAATGATGTGAAGATTTTAGAAGACAAGAGAAAAGAATATGTACAATATCTGAAAAAAAATTACAAAAAGGGCTTTTATGATTCCGTCAAAGCCCAAATTGCCAACTTACCTTCAAGTAATGGAACAAAATACTTTCAAAAAAATAATGCTTCAATTGGGATTATCGCAGATGAATTTTTATATAAAAGTTTAAAAGATGCAGCGAATTTCATTTATATTAATCAGGATAATTATAAAAAAGAAGCTGATAAAATTGATTTGTTTTTATTGTCCACTGCTTGGAAAGGATTGGATGGTAAATGGAAAGGACTCGGCAATCCAAAAATTAAAAAGGTAAGGAACGAAATTAAAGCAATTATTCAATTTTTCAAAAGTGAAAATATTCCTGTTGCATTCTATTCTAAAGAAGACCCCGTTAACTATGAATATTATGTTGACTTAGCGAAGCAAGCGGATCATATCTTTACAACTTGTAGTGAAGTGTTAAATGATTACAAAAAAGATTGTCCGAATGCTAAAACATATAATGTACTAGAATTTGCAGTAAACCCGCTTTATCATAATCCAATCGGGACTAGAATAAATAGAAGAGAAGATATTTTATTTGCAGGTTCTTGGTATCAAAAGTATCCTACGAGGCAAGAAGATACACGAGAATTATTTGAAGGCGTCATAAATGCAGGTAAAGATTTGACTATTGTAGACAGAAACTTCGAATTAGGATCAGACCGTCATTTTTATCCTAAGGAATATGTGCCTTATATTGTAGAGTCAACGGATCACGAAACTCTACAAAAGATACACAAATTATATGACTTTACTTTAAACCTTAACTCTGTAAAAGATAGCAATACAATGTTTGCCAATCGAGTCTATGAACTTCAAGCAACAGGGACAATTGTCATTTCGAACTACAGTGTTGGTATCAATAGTAAATTCCCTAATGTGTTCTTAGCTAATACGAGTAAAGAGCTAGAAGTTTATCTGCAGAAATTGTCAGATAAAGAAAGGTATCAAACGCAAATGGAAGGTGTGCGAACAGTTTTAAGGTCAGAAACTGCTTTTCATAGGGTACAAGAATTGATACAAGTAGTTAGTGATCGTCAGAATAATCTTCAGAAACGAGATGTTCTTGTAATTGCGGAAAAATTAGACGACCATACAATCAACATGTTTAATAAACAATCCTACCCTGATAAAAAGCTTGTCTCTCAAGATGAAATGACAGATGATCTGTACAGAAGTTTTGATATCGTAGCTTTTTTTAGCAGTAAATATGAATATGGTCAATTTTATTTAGAAGATATGATCAACGCATTCAAGTACACGAATTGTGACTATGTCACAAAAGATGCTTATGAGCATAACGGTGAGTTTACAAATGGTGTAGAACATAATTATATCGAAAAAATAGAAGATCGTTTTAGAACAGTGTTTTGGAGAGACTCGTTTCAATGGGAAGATATTAAGGAGATTTCAAATACGTCCATTCCTAATGGATACAGTATCGATCCATTAGAGCTATCAACAACTTCATATGGGATAGAGAAAAATCAGCAAGTACGTGAATATGATTTGTCGGTCATTATCCCTGTATATAATAATGGACGACATCTGCTTTACAAATGTTTCAGAAGCTTACAAAGAAGTTCTGTTTTTGAAAAAATGGAAATAATCATTATTGATGATGGATCAACCGATAATATGACACCTCACATAGTGCATACACTTGATAAACATTATGACAATGTGAAAACGTATATGTATCCAGAAGGTGGAAGTGGTAGCGCATCTAGGCCTAGAAATAAGGGTTTGGAGTTTGCTACAGCAAAATGGATAACTTACTTAGATCCTGATAATGAAGCGATAACAGACGGATATAAAGAGCTGTTAGATGGCTCCTTAGAAGAAGATCATGACATGTTTATTGGAGACATGGTTAGGCTTTCTGATGTCAAAGGGTTGTCTTCTTATTATCCTAATATGATGTCTCTTAATAAAGGAATTGATTACAGACGGGGACCTCATTCAGACTTTTTAATTAAAGCCTCATTTAAAGCCATGAGTATTCAGGCCTTAATCGTTAAAAGGGACTTATTGCTAAATCACGAGCTCAAAATGGTTGAAGGAGCAATAGGTGAAGATACTTTGTTCTTTCATGAAATGTTGTTGAAGACCAAATCTTTCAAGGTGATCAATACACCCGTCCATATTTATTATGCCATGGTAGAAAATTCTTCGATTAATCGAATCAATAAGAAATTCTTTGAAAAGTATTTCATACTCGAAAAGGAAAGAATTGATTGGTTAAAAAGGGAAAATTTATTAACATCTTACAAGCAAGATAAATTAGAAAATTATGTAGAAAATTGGTATTTGAAAAAGTTGAGTAATATTGAACATGATGATAAAGAAGCGGCAAAAAGAATATTAAGAGATATATTGAATTTGTATGAAGGTATGAAATGGAAAAGCCATAAGATATTAGAATTTCTGAAAGATAATGATTGATACTAAACGCCTTATGTTTAACATAAGGCGTTTAGTATTTGAAGTGTATGTTAAGAACATCGTCTAAAAACATAAATTCTACTGCCTGATTAATAGCTGTCTGTATAATGAAGACGAGATGTAAAAGTTTGTTTATACATCAAAGATGAAAAGAAGGAATTTTTCTGTTACAATTATGAGCGGTGCTTTTATCAATTTAAAGTCTATTCTATTCAATTAAAATTAAGGAAGATTAGAGTGAATGCATTGTATAAAATTCTAAAAGAGCAGTTTGGTTCAATGCCATTAATTTTAAGGTTAGCTGTATATGAAACCAAATCAAAATATCAATTGAATTATTTGGGCGTTCTGTGGCAATTATTGAACCCACTAATTCAAATTATGGCTTATTGGTTTGTGTTCGGTTTAGGTCTTAGAGGGGCCGGAAGAACCGCAGAAATGGCAGACGGTTCTCATGTAAGTATACCCTTTCTTATTTGGATGTTAGCAGGTTTAATTCCATGGTTTTTTATTAGTTCGACGATTACAGAGGGTGCGAATAGTGTTTTTAAACGCATAAACTTAGTATCTAAGATGAATTTTCCTATTAGTGCTTTGCCTTCAGTAGTCATCACTTCTAATTTATTCAGCTACTTTTTAATGATGGTTATTTATGTGATTATGCTCATAGCAAATGGCATCTATCCTGATATCCATTGGATTCAATATATTTATTATTTTATCTGTATGATTGCGTTTATGTTCGCTTTCAGTCTGTTTAATTCAACGATTAGTGTTCTTGTTCGAGATTATCAACAACTATTGCAATCCTTGACAAGATTACTCATGTTTTTGCTGCCTATCTTATGGGATATTGGAGATAAATTCACGGGTAAGTATGAATGGATTGCGACTACCCTAAAATTAAATCCCTTATATTATATTATTGATGGATTTAGGAAAAGTTTTATTAAAGGAGATTGGTTTTTTCAAGATGTCAAATATACGCTTTATTTTTGGCTGATTACACTTCTTCTTTTAATAGTTGGTTCATTGCTTCATTTGAAATTTAGGGATAAATTTGTCGATTTTCTTTAAAAAGTAAGGAGATTATACGATGAAACTAAAGGTTTCGTTTCGAAACGTATCCAAGCAGTATTTTCTATATAAAAAGCAGTCAGATAAAATCAAAGGGCTGTTTTTTCCGAATAAAAACAATAAAGGTTTCTTTGCTGTTCGTAACGTTTCCTTTGATGTATATGAGGGTGAGACAATTGGTTTTGTTGGGATCAATGGGTCTGGAAAATCGACCATGTCTAATCTTTTAGCAAAAATCATTCCCCCAACAAGCGGTGAAATTGAAATGGATGGTCAGCCCTCGTTAATTGCCATTGCAGCAGGGTTGAACAACCAATTAAGCGGGAAAGACAATATTCGTTTGAAATGCTTAATGATGGGGTTGACGAACAAAGAAATAGACGATCTTTATGAACAAATTGTAGAGTTTGCGGATATTGGTGATTTTATTGAACAGCCTGTAAAAAGCTATTCAAGTGGAATGAAATCTCGACTTGGTTTTGCTATTTCTGCACATATTGATCCAGATATCCTCATTATTGATGAAGCACTGTCTGTAGGAGATCAAACCTTCTATCAAAAATGTGTGGATCGCATTACAGAATTTAAAGAGCAAGGAAAGACGATCTTTTTTGTCAGTCACTCCATTGGCCAAATCCAAAAAATTTGCGACCGAGTTGCATGGATGCATTATGGCGAGCTTCGTATGTTTGATGCTACGGATAAGGTCGTAGAAGAATACAAAGGGTTTGTGAATTGGTTTAACAAGCTTTCTAAGAAAGAGAAACAAGAATATCACATGGAACAGAAGGAAGCTCGAAAAGGAGTACACAAGGCAGAAAAAGTCACTCGTTATAAAGATAGAGGAGAGAAACGTTCATTTTTTGGTCCTGCATTTCAAGTGACCTTTGTTACAATCTTGACGATTTTACTTGCTCTTTCGATGTTTTCAGATCGCCCACTTCGAACGCTGGCCACCTTTGGGGCCATTACGTTAAATAAAACAGAAGTGCCCCAGTCCACAAGTTCTCAGCCGAAGGATACGTCTTTAAAAAAGGTTGATCAACAAGGTATTGTTGTGGAAGATCCATTAACAGTCTATAAAGACCAAGCCATGAAGGAAAAGGCAGACGTCTCGTTGTCGTTTGGACAAGAAGTACAGGCTGTAGGTGAAAATAAAAAAATCGTTCAAATTAAAACAGCAGCAGGAACGTATTTTGTGGAGCCGAAAGCCTTTAAGACGACGGATAAATTGAAGCCATTATCCATCGGACCAGGTCAGTTTAATTCTTATGTATCGCCTGCATCTGCAGGTTCGTATGAGTACTTACTTTCTTTTCTTGGAAAAGAAGAGTCTGTGCTGAAGCAAAGAATGCAGACACTTAGCTCGGTCAAAAGTGAACAAGGCGATACCATTGAGCGGCTGACCACTGAGAAAACCGATTATGTGATTGAAAATGGCCAGGCAAATACGATGGTGTTCCACGAGATCATGCCCATCTCTCCTTCAACGCTTGGGCTGACAGAACAAAATGTCTGGATGAATGAAAAACAAACGAAATTCGCAGTAAAAGGCGAAAATCATCTATTTGTTATCGATAATGAACAGCATACGCTGACTGTTTCAGCGAGCAAATAAAAAGCTGCCGATGCCGGCAGCTTTTTTTAATTCACTTCTTCTTTCTCAAGTAGCTGTTTCATAAATGGAATGAGTTTTTTCTTTAGCTCTTCATCTTGAAGGGCAAACTCTAGCGTCGTTTCAATGAAACCTTGCTTCTCTCCGACATCATATCGTTTTCCTTCAAAATCATAGGCAAATACACGCTGGATGTCATTGAGCTTTTGGATGGCATCTGTCAGCTGAATTTCTCCGCCTGCACCAATTTCTTGTTGATCAAGGTACATAAAGATCTCTGGCGTGAAAATGTAGCGCCCTAAAATGGCTAAATTGGATGGTGCGGTTCCTTGCGGCGGCTTTTCAACAAAGTTTTTCACTTGGTAGCGGCGTCCTTCTTGGGTAAGAGGATCAATGATCCCGTAGCGATGCGTATCGCTGTCTGCTACTTGTTGAACGCCGATCACTGATGATAGGGTTTTTTCATATTCATCCATCAGCTGGCGAAGTCCAGGTGTTTCGGCTTGGACAATATCATCACCTAATAAAACAGCAAAGGGTTCATCACCGATAAAGTTGCGTGCGCACCAAACGGCATGTCCGAGTCCTTTAGGTTCCTTTTGGCGGATGTAATGAATATCAGCAATATTAGAGGATTTTCTCACTTTTTCTAAAAGTTCACTTTTTCCTTTTTCTTCAAGGTTGCGCTCAAGCTCTGGCGCAAAATCAAAATGATCCTCAATGGCTCTTTTCCCTTTTCCAGTGACAATAATAATGTCTTCAATTCCTGACTCAACAGCTTCTTCAATAATATATTGAATAGTTGGTTTATCAACGATTGGCAGCATTTCTTTAGGCATAGCCTTTGTGGCAGGGAGGAAACGTGTCCCGAGACCTGCAGCTGGTATAATGGCTTTACGTACTTTTTTCAATGAACTTTGCACCTTCCTTACATAGATAACCGATTTAATAATCAATGTTAGTTCTTGGTCGTCTTTATAAAGTGTAACTTACAAATCATAGGAAAGACAAATGATTTCACTAAAAATGATTTTTAGATAGTTTACATTTTATATGTTAAATGTAAAGGAGGGTGAATGATAACGTTAATTCAATGTAAATTTCTTTTTTATATCATTAAATTTATCCTCCAAATTGTGTATAATTGAAAGTATTATACTAGGAAAGAGGCATAAACAAGTGAAAAAACTAAATGTAATGACTATTTTCGGTACTAGACCTGAAGCAATCAAAATGGCTCCACTTGTCCTTGAACTTAATAAACATCCACAAATAAATTCAATTGTCACTGTCACAGCTCAGCATAGAGAAATGCTAGATCAAGTTCTTGAGGCATTTTCTATTACGCCAGACCATGATCTAAACATCATGAAGCAGCGCCAAACATTATCTGAAATTACATCAAATGCATTGTTGAAACTAGATCAATTATTCCAAGAAGAAAAACCTGATATTGTGCTTGTTCATGGCGACACAACGACAACCTTTGCAGGAAGTTTGGCTGCGTTCTATCACCAAATTTCTGTCGGCCACGTTGAAGCGGGTTTAAGAACACACAATAAATACTCGCCGTTCCCTGAGGAATTGAACCGCCAAATGACAGGCACTATTGCTGACATTCATTTTGCCCCTACGGCTGAGGCGAAGCAGAATCTTTTAGTAGAAAATAAAAAAGAAGAGACCATCTGTGTGACAGGGAATACCGCCATTGACGCCCTGCAAACAACAGTCACAGAACAATATCAACATCCAATTTTAGAGAAGATCGGTTCAGATAAAATGATCTTATTAACGGCTCATCGCAGAGAAAATCTTGGTCAGCCGATGAAGAACATGTTTAGAGCGATTCGCCGTGTTGTCGAAGAATTTGAAGATGTTCAAGTCGTATACCCTGTTCATTTAAATCCTGCTGTTCGTGATGCTGCTCAGACAGAATTCAGTGATCTTGATCGTGTGCACTTAATTGAGCCGCTTGAAGTGGTTGATTTCCATAACTTCGCTGCTGCGTCGCACTTTATTTTAACGGATTCAGGCGGTGTGCAAGAGGAAGCCCCTTCTTTAGGAAAGCCAGTATTAGTGCTTCGTGATACAACAGAACGTCCTGAAGGCGTGAAAGCTGGTACGCTTAAGCTCGCAGGTACAGATGAAGAGACCATTTACAACATGGCAAAACAGCTTCTAGTCGATCAGAAAGAGTACGACAACATGTCAAAGGCGTCTAATCCATATGGTGATGGACAAGCGTCGAAACGAATTGTCCAAGAACTCCTTCATCGTTTTGGTTTAAGTGATGAAAAACCAGCCCCATTTCAATCATAAAAAAAGAAGACTACATTCCTGTAGTCTTCTCAGCGTGTAGACAAACCTTCGCATTCTTTGTCAGTCCTGCGTGCTGGTACTCACGAATATCAAATTCGCTCCGCTCCAGTTCTCGTCCTTCCTAGACTTCAAGGGCTTTCTATCACGCTGAAAAGAAGACAAAGGGCTAAAATAAAGTTCATTTTAGCCCTTTGTCAACAATCGGAGAAGACTACATTCCTGTAGTCTTCTTTTTTACTGCTCCAAACTATCCTTCAATTCCTTCTTCACTTTCGCTAAACTGCTGTCATCAAGCTGATAGTAATAAATATTATTGATCCGTGTGCCTGTTCCCTTTAGCTCGTGCTGTTTCACATTTTGTCTTGCATCACGATAATCATTCATCATCGTCCACATGTCGTCAAAGGACATATTGGTTTTCATGTTGTTTTCAACGACTTTAAACATATCGCCGAATTTCGTAATAGATGAAATGTTAGCGCCTTTTGCAATGATGCCTTCAATGACTTGACGCTGTCTTTGCTGACGGCCGAAATCACCTTTAGGATCTTGCTTTCTCATTCTTGTATAGGCAAGGGCTTGATCGCCGTTCAGGTTAATTTCTCCTGTACCAAATGAATGGCCATCATAGCTGAAAGCAAACGTGCTGTTCACCGTAATGCCGCCAAGTGTATCCACAATGTCTTTAAAACTTTCCATATTCACTTTTACAAAGTAATCTACAGGTACATCAAGCAGTTCCTCTACTGTATCTGCAGCCATTTGTGTACCGCCGAAAGCGTAGGAGTGGTTGATTTTATCCATTGTGCCTTTTCCGACAATTTTTGTATACGTATCACGGGGGATACTCACCATCTCAGTTGTTTTCGTTTTCGGATTCACTGTCATGTATATTAATGTATCTGCACGGCCTCGGTCATTCTTTCTTTCATCGACACCCATGACTAAAATGGAGATCGGGTCTTTTTTACTTAAATCGACATCTTTGTCACGCTTATCTGACTTCTTTAAGTTCTCTTGAATGCCTGCGACAGTTGATGCGGCTGTATTCCAAAGATGATAGGCATAGCCGCCCGTTACCAATACAAACAAGCCAATAATAGATAAAATAATCCAAAGTGCTTTTTTCTTATTTCTTTTTCTCTCTGCTCTCATTCTGTCCCTCACCTTTTCTATGATTCTTCCATGATTATAGGTTTACGAATCTTGATAAACAAGTTATTTTTTTACTCTGAACCTAGATATAGACGTTGTAACAAAAAAAAGGTTTCAAAAAACCTTAAATTTACCTTAAAATATTAAGTTATAAGACGATACAAAGACATGAGGTGAAAAAAATGAAGAAAATCGTCGTTTTACCGTTCTTAATACTACTACTAGGTATCGTGCTCACAGCATGTGGAACGGCTGAGCAATCCTCAGGAGAAAACAAGACAAGCAGTTCAACTCCTCAGGTGCTGGAAGAAAAAGCTGAATTTATTGGAATGGCTGATGCACATACAGTCGAAGTAAAAAAAGTGAATACGACCTTAAGCTATGAATTTACGGATAATTTTAAAGATGTATTAAATGAATTTAAACCAGGTGACAAAGTAGAAATCTCTTACTTTATCAATGACAATGGTCAAAAAGAAATTCAAAAAATTGAAAAACAGAAGTAAAAAAAGATGGGCGGGATGAACAAAATTGAAGAAAACAGGCATTACACTTATCGTTCTCATGACAATGACACTACTAATTGCACCTTTTCAGTCTGCCATGGCCAGCTCGACAATTTCAGTGAAATTGTCTAATTATATCGGAAACAAAACAAGCATGGATATTTCAACAACTGGGGAATACAAGTTGTCAGGATCCAATGTTGCTGTGACGAAAAGATATGAGGGGAATAATAGATACGAAGTAGCCAATAGTATTGCTGATGCTGGCTGGAAGAATCCATCAACTATCGTTGTCGTAAATAAGGATGCTTTCGATCATGCAATGACCGTTTCTCCATTGGCTTATAAATTAAATTCACCAATTCTTTATTCTGGTGCTGCGAAGCTAACAAAAGCAACTGAGAACCAAATTAAAAAAATGAAACCCGATAACATCTTAATCATTGGGAATACAAAAAGTATTTCGTCTACAACTGAGAAAACCTTAAAAAAGTACGGGAAGATTAGAAGAATAAGTGGAAAAGATAAATTTGAAATATCTCAAAAAGTAGCCAAAGAGATGGGGAGTTATAAGCAGGCAATTGTTGCTGGTGGGGCTTCCTTTATGAATGGGACATCCATGATCTCTTATGCAGCTAGAAATGGGTATCCAATCTTATTAACAAAGAAAAATTCAATTCCGACTTATAAGATTCCTAGTAAGGTAATTGTAGTTGGAAGTACAAAAAGCATTAGCGAAAAAGTAGAAAAACAATTAAAAAAGACTTCACAAGTTACACGAATCAGTGGTGAAAACCGCTATGAACTTTCAGTTAACATCATCAAGAAATTAAAGTTAAATGTAGATAAAGTATATCTTGCTAAAGGTTCTAGCTCAAAATATGCAATTCCTATGTCACTTTTAGCAGCGAAAAATAATCGTACTATGATTTATGTCAAAAAAGATTCTTTCTCTTCTTCTTTAAAGAAACTTTTAAAAGAAAACGGCACACATACATATCATATAGCAGGCAGTTCAAGTGTGCTTTCAGATACGCTCAAAAACGCTTTAGCCAAACAAGTCTATCTGAAAAAAAATCAAAACTACCAATTGAATATTTCTAACGGAAAAATTTCATTAAAAGGCATTAAGACATATAACACAGTAAGAGTTGTTCCTGAGAAATATTCAACCAAAAATGTCCTTCAAATCGCAGGGAAGCCTTACTTAGGTAACGTCAACTTTGCTATTGAATCAGGATATATCAGGCCGACTAATGAAAATATTCCATTTGAAGACTATCTAAAAGGTGTTGTGCCAAACGAAATGCCTGCAAGCTGGCATGTTGAGGCATTAAAAGCACAAGCGGTTGCCGCTAGAACGTATTCAGTGAAAAGTATTGGAAAAGTCGTACCTGATACAACAGCCTTCCAAGTATATGGAGGATATAACTGGTACACAAATTCGACAAAAGCTGTTGATGCCACAAAAGGCAAGGTTCTAAAATACAACAATCAACTTATTTCAGCCACCTATTATTCTAGTAATGGTGGATACACTGAGGCGAGTGAAGAAGTATGGGGAAATGCACTGCCATACTTAGTCGCCAAGCAGGACACAAAAGATCCTGTCAATGCGTGGACACTGAAGTTGTCTAAAAAGCAATTAGGCACTACGTTGACTGCAAGTACAGCAGCTTCTGAGTGGTCTAAGGCAAAAGAAGCCAATGCTGCCGACCTTGCTGGTCTAAAATCATGGCTGTTGAAAAATAAAGAAGCAGCTGCATCTGACATGAGAATTGCATCTATTTCAAGCCTGACATTCTCAGGAAAAACAAAAGGTCAGCGTGCGAAGACCGTTTCAATCAAGCTGAATTACCATCTGAAAAACAAAACAGGTACGTATACAGTGAACAAAAGTACAACGGCAAGTATGAAAATGACAGAGTTTAGAACAGTCATGGGCGCAACAAAGGTGAAAAGTACGTTTGCGTCAGTAAAGAATAATACAAATGATTTCACGATTTCAGGAAAAGGTTATGGTCACGGCATTGGGATGAGTCAATACGGCGCCAAAGCTAGAGCTGAATCTGGAAACTCGTATTCTTCTATACTTTCGTTCTACTATCCAGGTACAAAACTAACAAATTATTAAAGTTAAGGGAGGACACAGAAGATGCGCTCAATGATTAAAACAGCCATCCTCAGCCTCATCGCCATTTTCATTATTGTTCCAACAGCTTCAGCGGACAATTCTGTATCACGAATAGATGGGGGAAATCGTTACTCTTTATCTGTCAATGTGGCGAAAAAAGGTTGGGGAACAGCGAATACCGTTGTGCTAGTAGGGAAAAAAGCTTACGCTGATGCAACAGCAGCTGTCCCTTTAGCGTATCAACATAATGCGCCAGTTCTTTTTACAAATAGTAAAAACCTTTCATCAGAAACGAAGAAAGGATTAACGTCATTAAAAGCGAAAAATGTGATTGCGATTGGAACGACGGCAAGTGTTTCAAATAATGTCATCAATCAAGTAAAAAAACTAGGGATTTCAACAAAACGAATTACGGGAAAGAACAGATATGAAATCTCTACGAATATTGCAAAGCAAATGAAAAAACCAGCTGGTGTAGTGGTTGTAGAAGGTCATTCGTATGCGCATGGGATTGCGATTGCGCCATATGCTGCACAAAAAGGTTTCCCAATTTTATATACAGATAAAAAGGGACTTCGTTCTGAAATTTCAACTTTCGCAAAAGCTAGTAATATTAAGCAAACAATTGTGATTGGCGGCGAATCGTATGTTACCAAAGCAGCATACAACAAGCTAAAGTCGCCAACGAGAATAAAGGGCGCTAACCGCTATGATATTGCAGCAAAGATTGTGAATAAGTATAAACTAAGTACGAGCAATACGTATGTCGCGAGAGGATTTGGTTATGCCTCTGCACCAGCAGCTGCTGGAATTGCAGCGAAAGAAAAGAAAGCTCTTTTATTAACAAATGAGAAAACTCTGCCTGTCCATACTCGGTCAATTATCGGCAGTAAAAACATATCGAAATTCACAGTAGTCGGAAATTCAACGACAGTGACGAATACTGTAGCATCTCAATTAAAGAACCCAGTTGTAGGTAAAAAAGTATTTCTTGACCCTGGCCATGGTGCTCAAGATTCTGGTGCTGTAGGATATGGTCTTTATGAGAAAAATTTAAACTTAGACGTAGCGAAGAGAGTGAACACTAAACTGAAAAATGCTGGTGCACTCACTACCATGTCAAGAACATCAGACACATTCGACAGTCTTCAAACACGGGTGAGCAAAGGTGCGTCAGCAAATGCAGATATCTTCATCAGTGTCCATGCGAACTCAAATGATAACAGCAGTGCAAATGGAACTGAAACATATTATGACAAAACATATGCGGCAACAAACAGCTTGAAGCTCGCGCAAAATATTCAGCCTAAAATGGTCAGTGCATTAGGCACAAGAGACCGTGGCGTGAAGACAGCTGCCTTCTACGTCATTAAATATTCTAAGATGCCAAGTGTTCTCTTAGAAACTGGTTTTGTTTCCAGTCCAGTTGATTCAAATATTTTGAAATCCGCTACTTATAAAGATCGATTGGCGTCAGGTATTTCAAGCGGTGTTTCAGGCTATTTTAGATAAGAAAACATACAGATGAGGGGTGCCGAAGATACACCTCTTAGGCTGCTCGAGAAACGACTCTCGGCAGCCTTTTTTAAAAGTACATGAAGTGTTTCCGGGTTCCAGGATGAAGGGTTCAAAACCAAGGAGGTTGACTTCATGCGTTCTTATATCAAATGTTTTGTTTTGATTGTGGTTTCACTATGTTTGTATGCACCATCAGCATTTGCGCAGCACAATGTATCGAAAATTGAGGGAAGTAATCGATATGAGGTGGCAGTTAACGCTGCAAAACGAGGCTGGTCGACAGCACCTACAGTTGTTTTAGTAGGCGGTGAAGCTTATGCTGATGCGCTAAGTGCTGTGCCGTATGCCTTTCAGCAAGGAGCCCCAGTGCTGTTAACGAATACTAGCAGTCTTTCAGGTGCAACTAAGTCAGGTCTTCAGCAGTTGAAAACGAAGCGTGTTATCATTCTTGGCGGAACCGCAAGTATTTCGCAAAAAGTCGTAGCGCAGCTAAAAGCAATGAATCTATCCGTATCGCGAATACAAGGAAAGAATCGATATGAATTGGCGGCAAACGTTGCTAAGCAAATGAAGAGTGCTGATACAGCTGTGATTGTGAATGGTTCTGCTTATGCAGACGCTGTGGCGATTGCTCCGTATGCTGCAAAACAGGGCTTTCCTATTTTATTAACCGATGCAAAGGGGCTGCGGCAGGAAACAGCCAATCTATTAAAAAGCAAAGCGGTGAAACGGACGATTGCGATTGGCGGGGAAACAAGTGTCAATCAAGCAGCCTATCAAAAACTGCCATCACCCGTGAGAATCAGCGGAGCCAATCGGTATGAAGTGGCAGCCCGAATTGCGAACACATACCCAATGAAGACAACCCAAACGTATATGAGTAACGGCTATGCATATGCCGATGCGGCAGCTGCGGCAAGTACGGCAGCCAAGCAAGGGCAAACCCTTCTTCTTACAGACGCTCAATCAGTGCCAGATGCGATTCGTCGTGTCATTGGGTCTAAAAAGATTTCAACATTTACAGTGTTGGGCGGAACATCAACCATACGAACCAGTGTGATCACACAGCTGAAAAATCATGTGTTAGGTGAAACCATCTTTATTGATCCAGGTCATGGTGCACAGGATGCTGGAGCGGTAGGAAATGGGCTGTTTGAAAAAAATGTTAATCTGGATGTCGCGTTAAAACTGCAAGCAAGGCTCAAACAAGCGGGTGCGCTGACGGTCATGTCTAGAACATCTGATACATTTGATTCCTTGCAAACACGTGTAAGCAAAGGATCACAGGCTGGTGCGGATGTGTTCATCAGCATCCATGCCAATGCAAATGATCATAGCGGTGCAAATGGAACAGAAACGTATTATGATGCGACGTATGCTTCGGCCAATAGTTTAAAGCTGGCACAAAAGGTACAGCCCCAGATGGTGAAAGCCCTTGGCACAAGAGATCGCGGTGTGAAAACAGCAGGATTCTACGTGATCAAGTATTCAAAAATGCCCAGCATCTTGCTTGAAACGGGGTTCGTAACCAGTCCGATTGATGCCAGTATATTAAAATCAACGACTGCCAAGGAGCGACTGGCTTCAGGAATCGCAGCAGGTGTATCTCAATATTTTGAATAAAATAGATCGGATGAATGATATGTCAAGTTAAAAATACATTTCATTTCAGGTTATTTTTGTTATAATCGAAACATAGAGGGTGGATTTTTCACGTATTTGCCTTCCAATGACAGCAAATCGACAAATCATGAAGAGGTGACGATCTTGAAAAAATTAATCACAATGCCGTTTTTAGTCTTACTTCTAGGTGTAATGCTCACAGCATGCGGCACATCAAATCAGTCAAACGATAACAATACGGATAACAGCAAAAAAGAAACAACTGAAGCAGCAGATCAAAAGAAAGAAAATGCAACAGATGAAAAGACGGAAGACAAGTCTGCAAGTGAAAAAGCAGATGATGAAAGCAAAGAAACAGCTGCTCAAACAGAAGACCAAGCAGGTCAATCTGATGAAGATGCAAAAGAAAGCTCAAGTAAGGAAATCACAAAAGAAGAAACGACAAATGATCAGTCAAAAGCTGAATCTAAAACAAAAAAAGAATCTACAACGAAGAAAAATGAAGTCACCAAAGAAGGCACATATGTCGGTTTGGCTGATGGACATACAATTGCTGTCAACATTGATGGAAAAGAAGTAGCCATTCAATTCGGAAATACATTTTCTAAACAAGTGAACAGCCTAAAAGAAGAATCAAAAGTGAAAGTAACGTATACAAAAGATGCAAACGGAACGCTTAGACTGAAGACGATCGAATCCGTAAAGGCAAAATAAAAAAAGACACGTAGACCCGCAGATATGCGGGTCTTTTTTACGTTTAAAAGGGCATAACTTGATATAAGGGCACATTCTTAACACACTTTTACAAGACTTAACAGCCCATTTACATTTGCTTAATGTTGCTCTGCTAAACTGACTTTCATAGAACATCTCTTTACACAACAACTACTTTGAATGGTGAGGTGCAGGTCAGTGAGCGCAGAGAAAGCGATGAACCTTTACAGAGAATATGAAGTGAGACGAAACCACTCTTTTGCTTTAACAGAACATATGGTTCGATATTTATTTGCAAAACGTTTCATAGATGTCGTGTTCTCGTTCATCGGATTGATGTTGAGTACGCCAATCATTTTACTGTTTGCCCTTTTAATTAAGCTAGAAACACCAGGGCCAGCCTTTTATATGCAGGAAAGGGTCGGAAAAGACGGTGTCTACTTTAAATTATGGAAGCTCAGATCGATGAGAACCAACGCAGAAAGCGGAGGAGCGAAATGGGCGCAAAAAAATGACCCTCGTATCACCAAAGTGGGGGCATTCATCAGAAAAACAAGAATTGATGAACTGCCGCAATTTATCAACGTGTTAAAAGGAGAAATGAGTATTGTAGGTCCACGTCCTGAAAGACCAATGTTTACTGCCGAATTTAATCGGACGATTCCAGGCTTTACAAAAAGACTGACAGTGAAGCCGGGGCTGACAGGTCTCGCTCAAGTAAATGGGGGATATGAAATGAGTCCAAGTGAAAAATTATCACACGACTTACAGTATATTCAAGACTTGACATTTTCTCTCGACACGAAGATTATGGTAAAAACGTTAAAAGTCATCGTGACTGGTGACGGAGCCAGATAAGTAAAGTAGGGAAGAGAAATGGCAAGTATGAAAAATCGCCTGCTGGGCGGAGCAAAATGGACAAGCTTGTCCGCATTGATCATTACCATCATCCAAATTGCACAGTTCGCCTTTTTAGGAAACGTAATGTCACTGAAAGAATTTGGACTCGTTGGCATGATCACAACTGTCACAATATTTACACAGATTTTACTTGATCTAGGCATCGGTGCTGCGATCATTCAAAAGGAACAAACGACAGAACGTCAGTTATCTACATTATATTGGATCAACTTGCTGACGGGGATTCTCTTGTTTTGTGTATTGATCCTCGCAAGTCCCTTGATTGCCGCCTTTTATGCCAGACCTGAGCTAGAAGGCTTGCTCAAATTATTATCAATCATGTTTCTCATTGCACCAATTGGTCAGCAATACCAATATATGATGCAGAAAGATTTAGCCTTTAAAACCTTAAGTACGATTGAGACGATAGCAACGATCATTTCATTGATTGTTCTACTCATCCTAGCCTTTTTTATCAATCCAATTGTGGCCTATGTGATCTCTCAAGTACTGCTTCAATCAGGAAAAGGACTCATGTATGCAGCGGCTTATTGGAAGAAGTGGCGCCCAGCACCCGTTTTCGCATTAGGGGAAGTGAAAGAGTTTTTCTCCTTCGGGGCTTTCCAGCTTGCGTCAAGACTCGTCAATCGGGCAGGTTCAAACATCGACATGATTTTAATAGGACGGTTTCTTGGAGCAGAGGCTTTAGGGATTTACAGCCTGGCTTATCAAATCGTCACAATTCCGGTGCTGAAAATTAACCCGATTGTGACGAGAGTGGCTTTCCCAGTTTTCGCAAAAAGTCAGCGTGATCACTCTAGGCTGCGTGAGGGCTTCCTCAGCATGACGAATATGCTTGCACTCATTAGTTTTCCACTACTCATCGGTCTTGCTGCCGTATCAGATAGCTTTATAGAAGTGGTGTTTGGAGAGAAATGGCTAGTGGCGGTCCCGGTTTTGAATATTTTGTGCATTGTCGGTCTACTCCGTGTGCTGATGAATCCAAATGGTTCCATCCTTCTTGCAAAAGGGAGAGCTGACTTAGCATTTTATTGGGATACAGGCATGCTCATCGTATATGGATGCGCCTTATATGCAGGAGTCCATACTGGCAGTCTATTGACTGTAGCTTGGGTCTACTCAGGGGTCAGTCTGCTGAATTTCATTGTCGGCAGGTGGCTGATGGCTTATGTCATTCAGCTAGATATGAAGGTATATGTAAAATCTCTCGTAAAGCCTGCTGTCATGACGTTGTTAATGGCCGCCTGCGCAGTGACTATTCATCAAGGGATGAAGCTGACATCAGCGGATATACTGCTTCAATTACTACTGACGATTGGTTTAAGTGCGGTTTTATATAGCTTGCTACTTGTCAAAATGTATCCGCAAATGGCAGGAAAATTATGGAGAAGAGGTCGTTCGTCATGAAGGTGCTATGGCTGACAAGTGTATATCCTAGTGAAAAACATCCAAGTGAAGGCGTCTTCCATGAAACGCAAGTGCAGGAGCTGGTCAAACAGGGCGTAGAAGTGAGCGTGATTTGTCCTACTCCTGTCAATCCGCCCATCTTACGGATGCTTAAAACTTCCTATCGTCAGAGAAAAGATCTTCCCCAGCAGGAAGTGAGGTGCGGCGTGCCGGTTTACAGACCGCCCTATACAGCGCTGCCTGGACAGCTAAAATGGGCTCAGCCGAGTAAACGAATCGCAGCTTCTGTCCTGCGCACAATGGAGCGTTATGAACTGTCACCGGATTTCATCCATGCGCACTTTGCCATGCCGTCTGGCGGCGCAGCAGCTGTGATCAAAAAGGAAGCAAACATCCCTTATCTTCTGACCTTACACGGCAGTGATGTGAACGTCTATCCAACCTATAGTCAAGGGGCGCTTGCAGCCTTTAAAGCAGCAGTAAAACAGGCGTCTGCTGTTCTCACAGTGAGTGAAGAGCTGGCAAAGAAAACACATGACATGACAGAGGTGGATGCACAATGCCTCCCGCTTGGAATTCCGCTCAAGTCATTTGCTAGAACACTGGGGGATCAAACAGCCATCAGAAAGCAGATTGGTTTACCGCTTCACGACAAGCTCGTCGTTTATGTCGGCCGTTTAGTCAAAGAGAAAGGTTTGCTTGAATTAGCGGAAGCTGTCAGCGGGATGGAGGGTGTAAAAGTCGTCTTTGTCGGAAAAGGCCCCCTCGCAAAGGAGCTGACCGAACGGGCGGGAGAATCCATTATACTCCCGGGGCAGGTGCCGAATGAACAAGTCAAACATTATTTAATGGCAGCTGACCTGTTTGCCCTTCCTTCCTACAGTGAAGGAATGCCGACTGTCGTTCTTGAGGCGCTCGCTTTAAAAATGCCTGTCATCGCAACACGGGTTGGTGGTCTCCCATCACTATTTTCTACCTATCAACATCTGCTCATTGAACCGCGTTCAACGAGTCAGTTAAAAGAAGCGATTCACGCTTATCTTTATGAAAACAGATGGAACGAGCAAGTGAAGAACGATCTTCACCACATCGTCCATACAGATTATTCATCATCACATAATGCTAAGCTCCTGATTCAGCAATATGAAAAGGTGCTGAATCAATCAACATCCACCGTTTAAACAGGATGAAATGTGCAAAGACTGATAGATAAACAGTTTGGAACGACCAATATGCTTTTACTGAGAGGATGAAACATGTTGAAGAAAATTGCTGTGATTGGAACAGGATATGTCGGGTTAGTATCGGGTACTTGTTTTGCTGATATCGGAAATCGCGTCATTTGTTGTGACATCGACGAATCAAAAATCAACAGCTTAAAAAGCGGTCTCGTTCCAATTTATGAACCGGGCTTAAAGGAATTGATTGAGAAGAATACAGAAGAGGGAAGATTGTGTTTTACAACCAATATTCCCGCTGCAATTCGAGAATCAGAGATTATTTATATTGCGGTAGGAACACCAATGACACCTCAGGGGGAAGCGGATTTAACATTCGTGAAAGCTGTGGCTCAAACGGTTGGGGAACACCTGAATGGCTACAAAATCATCGTGAATAAGAGCACAGTGCCGGTTGGAACAGGACGTCTTGTTCAAGCCATTGTTCAAAAGGCTTCACGCAGTAAATATCCATTTGATGTCGTCTCCAATCCAGAGTTTCTGCGGGAAGGTTCAGCTATTCAAGATACGATGAATATGGAGAGAGCGGTCATTGGCTCAACAAGCGCACATGCATCCACGATCATTAAAAAATTGCATGATCCGTTTCAAACAGAAGTGGTTGAGACCAATCTAGAAAGTGCAGAAATGATTAAGTATGCGGCAAATGCCATGCTCGCCACAAAAATCTCATTCATCAATGACATTGCGAACATTTGCGAGAGAGTTGGTGCTGATGTGGAAAAAGTCAGCGAAGGCGTTGGATTAGACAGCCGTATCGGGCATAAATTTTTAAAAGCAGGCATTGGATTTGGTGGTTCTTGTTTCCCAAAAGATACGATGGCTCTTCTCAAAATTGCCGAAACAGCTGGCTACCGGTTCAAGCTGATCGAATCTGTCATTGAAACAAACAACCACCAAAGAGCCCATCTTGTCAGCAAACTGATGAGTGTGTTCGGTGATATTAAAGGAAAAACGATTTCCGTTTTAGGGCTCGCATTTAAACCAAATACAAACGATATGCGTTCAGCCCCAGCACTAGATATTATCCCAATGCTGAGAGAGCTCGGAGCTTTTGTCAAAGCCTATGATCCAATTGCTTATGTAGAAGCAGAAAGAGAGCTTGGCCCGCAGGCGGTCTTCAGCAATGATCTCTATGAAACAGTGAAAGATACAGATGCTTGTCTCATCTTAACGGAATGGGATGACGTACAGAAGATGGATAAGGATCAGATCAAGCAGCTGCTTCGTTCTCCCATTTTAATTGATGGAAGGAATTTGTTTGATCCAGCAGAAATGAAAGAGAGAGGATTTATTTACCAGTCCATCGGCCGCCCAGGCGTATGGGAAACAGAATTGGTATCGAAGGCACAATAATAGGGGGGACTTGGATGAAGAAAGTATTGGTAACTGGGGGAAGTGGATTTATAGGATCTCATACGGTAGAGGCTTTATTAGAGAAAGGTTATGAGCCCATCGTTCTTGATAACTTTTCAACTGGATCAAAGGAAAATATCGCTCATCTTTCCGTACAATGCATTGAAGCAGATGTCACAAAATCAGAAACGGTCGATTTGATCAAACACATTGCACCAGATTATATCATTCATCTTGCAGCGCAAGTGAGTGTAGCCGTTTCGGTTCAACATTTCGTCTACGACGAAGAGGTCAATATTAAAGGTTCGCTGCATGTGATCAAAGCAGCGGCTGAAGCCGGGGTGGAGAAAGTGGTGTTTGCCTCATCGGCAGCAGTCTATGGAGACCCAGTCTATCTGCCGGTCGACACAGCTCATCCACTGCAGCCTGGTTCACCTTATGGCTTGTCGAAACTGACAGTTGAACGATACTTACAGATGGCAAAATCACTCTATGATGTGGACTATTGTATTATGCGGTACAGCAATGTATATGGTCCGCGCCAAGACGCACTTGGTGAAGGCGGTGTTGTCTCAATTTTTTCTGATAAGTTTGCAAAGCATGAGGCACCTTTCATCTTTGGAAACGGGGAACAAACAAGAGATTTCATCTATGTAGGCGATCTAGCCGCAGCGAATGTTGCAGCTTTAACAGCTCAATCAAACGTTTGTTTAAATATCTCATGTGGTCATTCCATCACGGTGAATGAGCTGTTTCAAACGATGAAGCGAGTCACGAGATCAGATCTTGAACCGATTTATAAGCCTCAGCGTGCAGGAGATATTGTGCATAGTACATTGGAAAATGAGGAAACGAAACAAGTCTTAGCATGGGAGCCTGTTGTGAGTTTACAAGAAGGTTTGGCTCGTACCATTTCCTACTATGAACAGGAAGTAAAGGCTTAATCCCTCAAATCGGATGGGTTGCTTAGGAGGAACAAGGGTATGAGTGTGAAACAAACAGCATGGCAAATCATAATCGGATGTATTTTATTAGCAGCAGGTATCGGGCTTGTACAAATGGCATCCACACAGCCTATCGGGTTAAAGAAGATGGTGGTCATTCCGGTTTTGATTGTGGTGCTCATAGCGGCTGCTATATGTATGAAGCTCTACATGAATGGTGAGCACATATTCATGTCAGCCATTTACCTTTTGATTGCATTAACATTTCTCAATAACGCTTTTTTCTCTATCAGTGCCGGATTCTTTAGTCTCTTTCTCTACCGCATCATGCTCTTGGCTGTCTTTGCTTTATTCATATGGCGGATGAGGGACAAAGGAACGTACATATCCCAGTGGCAGCAAATTCGCGTTAAAGGCATTCTTGGTTTTTTCGCTGTATGGTTTCTTTACGGACTCATCTCACTGCTTTGGGCTCATTCGGTCACAGACGGCCTGAAATATATGTCTCTTCTTGCGATGGGAATGGGTTTTGTCTTTCTTGTGGTCATGTACATTCAGCGAATGGATCAGATCGTGACTTTTTATAGTATTTGGCTAGTCATGACCGTATTTGTGATGGGAATCGGGTTCTATAATCACTTGACCTTGAACCATTTACCGAATACCTCATTGTATCTTGGACCAGCATACAAACAGCACTATCCTACAGCTGTCTTCTTTAACCAAAATGATTTTGCGACTTTTTTATCTATTAGCTTTTTCTTATATGTGGCGTGCATGCGCCAAATGAAAAATGGTTATATCAAAGCGTTCGGATTACTAGGAGCCATCTTAGCGCTGTATCTCATTTTGTTAACAGAATCGCGCGCCAGCTTGCTTGGCATATTAGCCGGAGCGGCAATCTATGTATGGCTGTTGATGCCTCGCTTTTTAAAAAAGTGGTCTATCATGGCAGCAGGCGGGCTTGTTATCATCTGTATCGCCATTTTTTCAGCCAAAATCTATTCTGTCTTTTATGACTTGTTTCTCGCTTCTCAGGTCGCTCATTCTTTCAGCGAACCACTTCCGTCCAACATTGCCCGGGCGAATTTAATCAAAAACGCTTGGTATTTCTTTACGAATTCATACGGTTTCGGAGTCGGAGCGGGCAATGTGTCTTATTACTTAGCTCACTTTTCTATCTTTGATACAGATCAGGTCGTGGAAGTTCACAATTGGCTGCTAGAGGTGATGACGAATTTTGGGTTTGCCGTCATGCTAGGTTATATCTCAGTGTACGCCTATCTCATGTTCTCACTGTACAAACAATACCAATTGGCTGACACGAGATCAGCCAAGATGATCATTGAAGGTCTATTTGCTGCCATGCTGAGCTTTCTCGTCTCAAGTATCAGTCCTAGTTCCGTATCGAATTTATATTTCCACTGGGTGTTTCTAGGGCTGGTGATCGCAGCGGTCAATATCATGAAAAATAAACAGCGCTTCAAGCCGTGGGCAAACGTGTGATGCTGAGTTTGTATGGCTACACTAGTGAAAAAGCAAATACGTCAATGTTGGGAGAATGAGCATGTCTGGTTTTATGTTAAGAATAGGGAAGCGAATGAAAAAATATATCGTCTGGCTTGTGCTGCTGCCCGTTGTATTGGCTGCTTTTGGTTTCTTTTTTGCCAAGGGGACAGTAGAACAATCTAGTTACACAGCTGCTGTGACCTTGACGCTTGGGAAATATGACGACGGTGTGTATAACAATATGGAAGAAGTGACTTCTCTATTAAAAAGTGATGCATTTCTGAATCAAGCACTCCGTGATGTAAAGGAAGAAGAAAGGCAGGATGTGAAAAATCGTTTGATTCTCACGAACCAGTCCGATACACAATTGCAGTTGTCGTTTACAGATGCTGATCAAGCTCGAGCTTTGGCGGTAGTGAAACAAGTGTCAGATACATTTTTAAAGCAGGACAAAGCCTTATTTACGAAAAGACAGCAAGTCATTGAAAGAAGACTATCCGCTCTTGAAGATGAATCTGTCAGCAATGACTCCAAGGTCGATAAAGAACGATTTTTATATGAATTGGAATCGACAAAGCTCGGGATGAAGCAGGCAAAGATTGTCGATCCTGCCCAAGTGCTTGATGAAGCAGGCAAAGGCATGTCAGCGAAAAAACGAGCACTGCTTGGACTTGTCATTGGCCTTAGCATCTCGCTTATGTTTGTGGTGTTACCTGAAGTGTTCAAAGAATCTTAATGATGAACTGGAGATGAGTCTTAGGTGAACAATCAACCGTTAGTATCAATTATTACACCGGCGTATAATGCGGAACGTTATTTAACGGATACAGTTCATTCCGTCCTTGCCCAAACCTATTCCAACTGGGAGCTCATCATTGCAGATGATTGCTCAACAGATGGCACAAGGAAGCTGTTAGGGGAATTAAGTCAGACGGACGACAGAATCAACGTCATTTATTTAGAGGAAAACGGAGGAGCCGCTATTGCTAGAAACACAGCCATCAAACAGGCGAAAGGCCGCTTTATCGCTTTTTTAGATAGCGATGATATGTGGAAACAGACAAAGCTCGAAAAGCAGGTCAAGTTTATGTTAGAAAATGATCATGCCTTTACTTTCACGGCATATGACATCATTTCAGAAAATGGAGAGCCATTACAAAAAACCGTCACAGCGCCGGCTCAGTTGAACTACAATGAAGCTTTAAAAAATACGATTATCGGCTGTTTGACGGTGATGCTCGATCTTGAACAAGTAGGACGTGTGGAAATGCCAAACATTCGAACAAGGCAGGACTTAGCCACATGGCTCTCTATTTTAAAAAAAGGATTTACTGCCTATGGAATGAGTGAGCCACTCAGTGAATATCGCATCGTGGGAAACTCGATTTCTAGTAACAAGTGGAAAGCAGCGAAAAAAACATGGTTTGTCTACAGAGAAATTGAGCAGCTTCATTTTGTGAAAGCATCTTGGTGTTTTATGCACTATGCCACAAATGCTGTCAAGAAACGCTTATAAACAGAAGGGAAAAAAGGTGATAAAGGTGAAAGCAGAGTCGATCATACATGTGATTGTCGCAACGGGAGAATGGGGACAGGATGGCCTAAGGTACAGACGGCATCGACTGGCGGAATTTCTTGCATCTGATCCAGAAACGAAAGAGGTCATCTGGGTATGCCCATCTGCCATTCGTCATTCAGCTCCCTTTCAGCCTATAACGAATCGAATGAAGCAAATGACCATTCCTGATGTGCTCAAGAGCAAGTTTTTTCGCTTTGGCCGTTATCAAGATATGTTTTATTTCCATAAGTTATCTCCTCTTCTTGAGCATTTGCGTCAAGAAGAAAAGCAGGGCATAGCCGTCTGTTTATGGTATACGTTTCCAGGATTTCCGCTCTTATCTTCTTTATTTGAATGGAAACATATTGTGTATGATTGCAGTGACCTGTGGGGAGAGCCCATCAGCGGAAAAAACAACATTCTCTCTTATATGAGACAGCGAGTCATTGTAAAAGCAGAAAACCGCATTATTAAATATGCACACAGCATTACGTGCTCTTCACAATACTTACATGATCAAATCAAAAAAAGGCTCATGGGTGAACCGAAAGATGTCTTTACAGTCGAAAATGGCGTCGAGTATGATGTGTTTGCAAAAAGCAACCTCCCTAGCAGGGAAGACGTGCTAGAGGGAAGAGAGGGAACGGTTCTTGGCTTTATAGGTGGGATCAAGCCGAAGCTCGATTTTGACATGATCGCTCAAGCTGCTCGCATGCAGCCAGATTGGACATTTTTATTTGTCGGTCCGGATGGAACGAATGGAGATCCATCTTTTCAGCATGCACTCAAACTGCCCAATGTCATATGGACAGGAGCAGTCGCACCAGAAGAAGTGCCTGCTTATATGAAATTAATTGATGTAGGGATGATGCCATACAAACAGTCTCCTTACAATCAAGCGGTTTTTCCGCTCAAGCTGTATGAATTTTTAGCTGCCGGAATCCCTGTTGTTGGTTTAAATCTTCCATCAACGGAAAGGCTAAAAGAGAATGATGTGTATGAATATGTAGAGGGCGAAGATCCAGCTCTCTTCGTCGAAGCCTGCCAGAAAGTGATCAGTAAAAAAGATGACATGACATGCAGACATCTAAGACAAAGCCGGGCAAAGAAAAAAGATTGGCACGCACTGTTCACAAACATGGTGGAATTAACGAATATTAAAGAAAACGCATAATTCATTCAGGATTGTGCGTTTTTATTTGTTTCTTCTTCTTAGGGGGAGCTTGTGATCATCCTATATTCAATTGTATAATGGAAAGAGCGGCCAATATACAAAATACAGATTTCAATTTAGAAGGAGACTGACCTATGGATTACGAACGCGCCTTATTAGCGTTTTTTGTCTCTCTGGCTACAGTTTTAATTGTGACACCAATCGTCAAAAAGTTTGCAATTAAGATTGGTGCAGTGGACCAGCCGAATAAACGAAAAGTTCATGATAGAGTAATGCCTCGAATGGGCGGTTTGGCGATTTTTATTGGGGTAGCGGCTGGAGCACTAGCAGGCGGGCTGTTTCTACATAATAAAATTACAGCTATATCAGTTGGCGCTGTACTCATCGTCATTTTAGGTATATTTGATGATAAATATAATTTAAGTGCAAAATTTAAATTTCTTGTGCAAGTTCTCGTTGCTTGCTTAATCGTGAGCACGGGCTTAAAAATGGACTTTTTCTCTGTTCCTTTCTTAACAGATCGACTGGAGTTAGGTTGGATGGCGTATCCCCTGACTGTACTATGGATTGTTGGGATTACAAATGCGATCAATTTAATTGACGGATTAGATGGACTGGCTGCCGGAATATCGGTTATCGGTTTAACCACGATTGCCGTCATGGCATTTTCTGCGGACAAGATCCTGATTCTTTCGTTATCTCTTGTCGTCATTGGCAGTACCATCGGTTTTCTTTTTTATAACTTCCATCCAGCAAAAATATTTATGGGTGATACAGGTTCGTTATTTTTAGGCTATATGATCTCGGTCCTGTCACTTTTAGGATTGTACAAAAGTGTTACTTTGTTTAGTGTTGTTGTCCCTGTAATTATTTTAGGTGTGCCTATCTTTGATACGACCTTTGCGATCATCAGACGAATATTGAATAAACAGCCTATCTCAGCACCTGACAAATCACACATCCATCATCGACTGATGGCCTTTGGCTTATCACATCGAATGGCAGTGATTGTGATTTACATGATTGGCTTAGTCTTCAGCTTAAGCGCGATTTTGCTGACAAGTGCCACCATTTGGCTGTCATTGATCATCATCTTTTTACTGGTCATGTTTATGCAAGTTATCGCTGAAGTCACTGGTTTGGTGAACGAAGAGTTTAAACCATTTACGAAATTCTACAAACGTATGGTCAAAAGACAATAAAAAACAGCCCGCTTCCAAGGAACGGGCTGTTTTCCTATTATTGTCCTGATGTGCTGGTCGAAGGGGCCTGGGTATCGGCTGACCCTGTTGCATCAGAAGATGAATCGGTTTGTGTATTTGTTTCAGTTGAGGAAGATGACTCAGCAGGAAGCTTTAAATGCGTCCTTAACTCATTTTGCACCTCAGCCAAGTTGGTTTGATCTGGCTCAAAGAAGTATGTTCGATTTGGTCCTAAATAAAGGTCTGATCCTTTAATAGATAGTGTTTCAGTATCGTCTCCTTTAAAACCACTGTAAATTTGCTGTAGAGCAAGTCCTTCTGTGATGCGGAAGTTGGTTGTTATATGATCACTTACTTCTTTTGCGATATTATCCACGTTTGCAATGTTATGAGGTTTCGCCATTTGATCAATCATGGCACGTAAGATTTGTTTCTGACGATCGTTACGCCCGAAATCACCACGTGGATCTTGTTTTCTCATTCGCGCATAAGCAAGTGCCTCTTCCCCGTTTAAATGCATATTCCCTTTTTTAAAGTAAATCTTTTTCGATTTTTTGACGTCACTTTTTTCATTGAAGTCAAATGGAACGTCTATATCGATTCCCCCAACTTCATCAATGACATCCTTAAAACCGTCAAAGTCTACTGTTGCATATTTGTCAATTGGGATATGCAAGAATTGTTCGACAGTTTCAATCGTTTCGTCTTTACCGCCTTTAGCAAATGCCGCATTGATCTTTACTTTATTTCCCGTTGTGTCACTAGCAAGCTGTACTCGTGTGTCACGGGGGATACTGACCATTTTCATCGTTTTATCCTGAGGATTAATCGTTGCGACGATGAGTGAATCTGAGCGGCCGTGATCACCATTTGTGGCGTAATCCTCTATACCAACAAATAGGACAGAGAAAGGTTTTTTCTTTATATCAATGACAGCATCACGGAGTTTCGATTTCTCCCCACGCTCTAATTCATCATAAGTTTTGTCAGCAGCCTGGAGTGTATTCACAATCTTATAAACTGCAAATCCGCCCATGCAGATGAAGAGAAGCAAAAATAAGACCAGAATCCGTTTGAAAATCTTTTTCTTCTTACTCTTTTTCTTTCGTACACGCACTTTTACTCGTTGTGCCATTCATCTGTCTCCTTTATCGGACCAACGTCCTTTTCTAAATAAATCAATTCGCCTTCTTTAGTAACACTCTTTCCATTAGTTAACTCAGTCATCCATTCAATGAACTGCTCTGTTTGTGTTTCTTCTACATACGTTTCAAAAATCACATCTTCTGCATAATGGATGTCTTTTAGCTGAAAAGATGAGGCTCTAAGCTCATTCTCTACCTTTCCAAGCCATGTATAATCTATTGTTGTGTGCATCGTACGCATTAAACAGCGCTCTACCATACCAACATGATTAATTGCTTCAGACACAGATTTTCCGTACGCGCGAATTAATCCACCGGCACCTAGCTTAATACCGCCGAAATAACGAGTGACGACAACAACTGTATCTTTCAGCTTGCGTTTTTTAAGCACTTCAAGCATGGGTACCCCTGCCGTACCGCTTGGTTCACCATCATCATTTGCTTTTTGAATCAGATCATGTTCACCGATCAAATAGGCGGAACAATTATGAGTGGCGTTCCAATGTTGTTTTTTTATGGATTGTATAAAGGCTTGTGCTTCTTCTTCTGAGACAGCACGTTGTATATGACAAATAAAACGTGATTTTTCAATGACGATCTCATGCTCGCCACGGCTTTTGACTGTGAGATAGCGGTTCAGCAAAAGACATACCCCTCCTGACAAGCAAATTGTAAGGCTAGAGAAAATTTGCATTGGTTTTAGAATTTTACAGCGTATTTTGTTATGATGATAGGAGCGGAAAAAGGGTCGTCATAAAAATTTCATGATTTATACGCATTCTTTCATTATAATTCGACATAAAATGCAGATCAATGACATTTATAATAAAAAAAGATGACATCACTGTTACGGGAGGGAAAAGCCATGACAACACCTAAAATGGATCCGAAGTTATTGGATTCAATCATCATGAAAATGCTAAGTACAGTTGATGGCAGTAAGGACGAAGTATTTAGAATCGGCGAACAGTCCCGTCAACAATATGAAAGCCTAGTAGAAGAGCTTAAGCAAATTAAACAGCAAGTCAACGAAGTAATTGATTTTGGGGATAAACTAGAAGTACATACGAGACATGCTAGAAATCGTTTATCTGAAGTCAGCAGAAACTTCAACAAATTCAGCGAAGAAGAAATACGAGAAGCCTATGAAAAAGCACATAACCTGCAAGTAGAATTGACCATGATCCAGCAGCGCGAAAAACAGCTGAGGGAAAGAAGAGATGATCTCGAAAGACGATTGTTAAGCTTACAAGACGTCATTGAACGTTCAGAAACGCTTGTGAGCCAGATCACGGTCGTCCTCAACTACTTGAACCAAGATTTACGTCAGGTCGGTGTTTTACTTGAAGATGCTCAGGCAAAACAAGATTTTGGACTAAGAATTATTGAAGCCCAGGAAGAAGAGCGCAAAAGGGTATCACGAGAAATCCATGATGGACCTGCTCAGATGCTGGCAAACGTGATGATGCGTTCAGAACTAATTGAACGAATTTTTAGAGACCGTGGAACAGAAGAAGGATTTAAAGAAATTAGAAGTCTAAGACAGAATGTGCGAAATGCACTGTACGAAGTGAGAAGAATCATTTATGATTTAAGACCGATGGCTTTAGATGATTTGGGTCTCATTCCGACACTGCGAAAATACTTAAACACAATTGAAGAATATGATGGAAAAACCAAAATTACGTTCCAGTGCTTAGGTGATACTGAAAGCGAAAGAATTGCTTCTCAATTTGAAGTGGCACTATTTAGACTAGCTCAAGAAGCTGTCACAAATTCTTTAAAGCATTCTGAAGCTGAAGAAATCTCTGTGAAGGTTGAAGTGACGAAAGACTTTGTCACCTTAATTATCAAAGACGATGGAAAAGGCTTTGATATGAAGGATGTTAAAACAAATAAAAACAAATCCTTTGGGTTACTTGGTATGAAAGAGCGCGTAGACTTACTAGAAGGTAAAATGACCATAGACTCAAAAATAGGTCTAGGGACATTCATCATGATTAGAGTACCGTTAACATTACAAAATAAAATTGTAAAATAGAGACAAAAGACATATTGACCATAAAGTTCAGGTGTAGAACAATAAACATGGGGAGGCGTAGCTTGTGACTAAAGTAAATATTGTAATTATCGATGACCACCAATTATTCCGTGAAGGTGTCAAACGGATTTTAGATTTTGAACCTACTTTTGAAGTAGTTGCAGAAGGAGACGACGGTGACGAAGCTGCACGTATCGTAGAACACTATCATCCGGATGTTGTCATTATGGACATTAATATGCCGAATGTAAATGGTGTGGAGGCTACAAAACAGCTAGTAGAGCTTTATCCCGAATCAAAAGTCATTATCCTATCTATTCATGACGATGAAAACTATGTGACACATGCATTAAAAACAGGAGCAAGAGGCTACTTGTTAAAAGAAATGGATGCAGATACCCTCATTGAAGCAGTAAAAGTAGTAGCTGACGGAGGCTCTTATTTACATCCGAAAGTCACTCATAACTTAGTAAATGAATTCCGACGCTTAGCAACAAGCGGCGTTTCAGCACATCCACAGCACGAGGTATATCCTGAAATTCGCAGACCACTTCATATCTTAACAAGACGTGAATGTGAAGTTCTTCAAATGTTAGCTGACGGAAAGAGCAACAGAGGTATTGGTGAGTCGCTCTTTATTAGTGAGAAAACAGTCAAAAACCACGTGAGTAACATTTTGCAAAAAATGAATGTAAATGACCGTACTCAAGCTGTTGTTGTAGCAATTAAAAACGGCTGGGTAGAAATGAGATAATGTTCCGGACAAGTACTCCTTTTTCGCCTGTTTTTAGTTCTCTCACATTCAAGTTAGAGAGCAATGATAGGCAGGTAAGGAGTCTTTTTCGGATATAGCGGGCTTGCCTATTGATTAGGCAAGCTTTTTTGATTAGTATTATAAATCTAGTGAAAAACAATGATCATTCTTTTTTAAAAAGCAACTTAACGGATAAGGAAGGTATTTAAGAATGAAAATAGCCGTTGTAACAGACAGTACTGCTTATATACCACAAGAACTACGTGATAAACATCATATTCATATGATCCCTCTGAATGTCATCTTTGGTACTGAATCATACCGTGAAGAAGTAGAAATGGATTGGAAGACATATTATGAAGAAGTCAAGAAACATAAAGATCTTCCAACAACCTCTCAGCCTGCTTTCGGTGAACTTATAGAATTATATGAAAAACTTAGCGAAACATATGATGCTGTGATTAGTATACATCTGTCAAGCGGAATTAGTGGAACATACAATAGTGCGGCCTCAGCGAATGAACTAGTTGACGGAATCGACATTTATCCGTTTGATACAGAGACTAGCTGTATGGCGCAAGGTTTTTATGTGTTAGAAGCTGCTGAAAAAATCCAAGATGGTGCTTCTCCAGAAGAAGTGATTTCCCATCTCAATTATCTGAAAGAAAATCAAAGAGCTTATTTTATGGTAGACGATTTAACTCATTTACAACGAGGCGGCAGATTAAATGGTGCTCAGGCTTTTATTGGAAGCCTCTTAAAGGTAAAGCCTATCTTGCATTTTGACAACAAGCTAATTGTCCCTTTTGAGAAGATTCGTACACGCAAAAAAGCCATTTCACGTATTTTTGAATTATTTGATGAAGATGCATCACGTGGTGTTCCAATGAGAGCAACTCTGATACATGGTAATAGAGAAGAAGAAGCAGATGAATTAATTGCGCACTTATTAGAAAAGTATCCTCATGTTGAATTTTATAAAAGCTACTTTGGTGCCGTGATTGGCACTCATCTAGGCGAAGGCTCTTTAGCACTTGGCTGGATCATCAGATAGATATCAAAATCCCCTTTTCTCATGGAAAAGGGGATTTGTTTTTCTATTTTTACAATTAGACGAAAGGCCTTCTCTTTGTACATAATGGGTCAACATGAATGGAAAGGTAGTGCGTGAAATTGAATCTGGAAAAAGCATGGGAACTCAGTCACAAGCTACAATCAAGGCACCTTCTTCCTGTTGAATGTCAATGTACACAGTCCGAATTGGAGTGGCTGGAGAATCAAGGATTTATCCATAGAACACCTGCAGTCGATAGGGTGGCGAGTGGTTTGATCTGCTGCCGGTGCGGTGTATCAAACAAGCGCTACTTTGCCCTCTCTCCGTGTGAAACATGTAAAAAAGACTGTGTATACTGTAGATCCTGCATCATGCTGGGAAAAGTAAGCGAATGTGGCTTTCTCTACGAATGGACGGGTCCACAAATGAAAGAAACAAGACGAGTTGAATTAACATGGCAGGGAGAGCTTTCTAAAGGGCAAAAGAGAGCGTCCGATAGGCTAGTAGAAGCAATCCAAAACAAATTTGATCTGCTCGTTTGGGCTGTTTGTGGTGCGGGGAAAACGGAGGTGCTTTTTCATGGAATAAAATATGCGCTAAATAACGGAATGAGTGTTTGTATTGCGACGCCTAGAACCGATGTTGTACTTGAGCTTGAACCTCGAATGAGAAAGGCATTTCAAGGACTGAATATAGCTGCACTTTATGGCGGGAGTTCTCAAAGATTTCAAATGGCACCGCTTATGATCGCTACAACCCATCAGCTAATGAGATATAAAAACGCCTTTGATGTCCTCATTGTAGACGAAGTCGATGCTTTTCCTTATTCAATCGATGAACGGCTTCAGTTTGCTGTTTTAAAGTCAATGAAAAAAACAGGAGTTAGAATTTACTTAAGTGCCACACCATCTAAAAAAATGCAAAAAGATGTTGCTCGTAGACAATTAGAAGCGATCAAAATTCCTCTGCGCTTCCACCAAAAACCGTTACCTGTCCCAACATTTCAATGGGTTGGAGATTGGAAAAAGAGATTAAAAAGAAATCGGCTTCCAGCATCTGCAATGAACTGGCTGCATGAACATATCACAAAGAAAAAAAGAGTGTTACTCTTTGTTCCTTCTATTTCTACTATGAAGAAGGTAACTCATATTCTTCAAGGTCAAGATGTAAATGTACAGGGTGTTTCTGCGGATGATCAAGAAAGGAAGCAAAAAGTCCAGCATTTCAGAGATCATAGATACGATGTATTGGTTACAACAACTATTCTAGAAAGAGGCGTTACCATTCAAGATGTTCAAGTGGGCGTATTAGGTGCGGAATCTCCTATTTTTACAGAAAGTGCACTTGTTCAAATTTCTGGTAGAGCAGGGAGACATCCAGATTTTTTTAACGGAGACGTGTACTTTTTTCATTTTGGCTTAACGAGAAGTATGAAACAAGCAAAGAAACATATCGTAAAAATGAATAATACAGCTGAAAAAGAGTTTTCTGAAAAATAGTGTGGGTTCAACTAAATCATGGTACATTATATTCACAAAACACAAATGGCAGGAGAGACAAAATATGCTACTCAACGCAAAAGAAATTCTACTTAAAGAAATTCTCTATCAATATCTCAACCAATTAAACATGATTTGTCATTGTGAAAAATGTATAGAAGATGTATTAGCCATTTCTCTAAATCAAGTGAAACCGCAATATATAACAGATATCGATAAAATATCCTACAGTAAATCCGAGATGGTGGATAAACAGAAAAATACGGCGATGCTTGTCATTCTGACAGAAGCTGCTTCAACGGTCACTACATATCCAAGGTGCGAAAATCATTTGCCGTTGAACAAAGAAAAGCGTTGATTTGTCCAATTTGTGAGAGCCATTTTGTGGCTGCTTTTACATGGAAATCATTCCTACTATTAAATGAAGATCGTTTATGTGTAGCATGTAAGAACCACCTGATGAAGATTCAAGGTCCTACTTGTCCCAAATGCGGAAGAGCGCAATCAAATGATCAATTGTGTCAGGATTGTTCAAGGTGGAATAAACGATGGGATTTTGCTGAGATTCTTGTGATGAATCGATCTGTTTATGCTTACAACGACTTTATGAAAGATATTCTAGCTCGATTTAAATTTCGAGGTGATACGGCTTTAGCTGATCTATTTAAAAAAGATGTACAGTCAGCGTTTAAACGTTCTTTTTCAATCAAAGAACCGGTGCTTGTCCCAATTCCTTTGAGTAAAGAGAGATTAAAGGAAAGAGGATTCAATCAGTCAATGATGCTTGCTTCCATGATTGGCGGACCTATATTGGAGCCACTTATAAAAGTACATCAAAGTAAGCAGTCTAAGAAAAGAAAAAATGAACGTTTACATCAACAGAATTTGTTCCAATTAAGGCAGTCAAACCCGATCGTTCTAAAGGATATCATATTAATCGATGATATTTATACAACTGGGGCGACAGTCTATCATGCAGCAAAAATTTTAAAAGACTCAGGCGCCAAAAGTGTTTCCTCTTTTACGTTGATTCGTAGTTAAAAATCATGACAATCAACCGATATTAAGAAAAGAAAATAACGTAAGGGGTTTTGGTTATGAATCAATTGGCAAACTGTCCACAATGTAATCAGTTATTTTTAAAAACCACCATCCAAACGGTTTGTAACAAATGCTTTGAAGAAGAAGAACGTTCTTTTGATATCGTTTATAAATTCTTGCGTAAGCAAAGTAATAGACAATCAACCATTGCTGAAATAGTAGACGCAACAGAAGTTGATGAAGAATTAATCCTGAAATTTATCCGTTTGAAAAGACTTCAAATTAGTCAATTCCCTAATATCAATTATCCTTGTGAAAGATGCGGCCAACCGATCAGGAAAAACAAGCTGTGTAGCCATTGTGAAAAGGATATAAAGACACAAATCAGCCAAATGGACCAAGAAGAAGAGCGTAAAAGGGAGATTGAATCTAGGAAAAAAGACACCTATTATGCCATTAATCCTAAAAACGACTGATTCCCTAAACTAAGTTGCAGTTTGGTCGATAAAATGGATAGAATCAAGACAGACTGTAACGGAAAGCGAGAGGAATCCCGTGAAAATTAATCGATATGGAACACAACCAGTAAATCCTTACAAGAAAACATATGAGAAACAAACGTTGCAATCGAATCAAGCAAAATCAACTGACAAAGTCGAAATTTCTAAAAAGGCAATCGAAATGCAAAAGGTGCCGAATATCATGAAAGAACGTCAAGATAAAATAGACCAAATTAAAAAAAGCATTGAAGCCGGAACATATCAAGTAGATACCAAAGGCATTGCAGATAAAATGTTGAATTTTTATAAACAACAATAACAAAAGGGAGTAGCGTGAATGTCAGTAAAAATAATGATTGAAGAACTGCACCGTCTCTACGGATTACATGAACAGCTTCTAAAGCTGTCTAAGAATAAAACAGAAATGCTGAAAAATAATGAGATCGATGCTCTTTCAGAGATTCTGAACCTTGAGCAAAAATATATTCAGGCCATTTCACAATTAGAAGAAAAGCGGATTGAAGCAGCAGTTCAATTTTTACAAAGTGATCAATCGCCGACAATCACCGCATGCATCGAAAAAGCTACAGGAACGGATCAAGAAGAGCTTATTTCGTTATATGAGAAGCTGAATGACATCATGGTGGAACTGAAAGATGTAAACGAACTGAACAAACAGCTTATTCAGCAGTCACTTCAATTTATTTCACTGACATTCGATCTTGTGAATCCTAACAAAGAAAATATGAATTACGGACAAAATGGTCTTGAGAGTTCAAAGCCTAAACAGCATAGGGCTTTGTTTGATTCAAAGGCGTAAACAAGGAGGATATCTATGGGTTCTACATTCATGGGACTAGAAACGGCAAAAAGAGGAATCACAGCCCAGCGTGCAGGGCTTTATGTCACATCAAACAACGTATCCAATGCAAATACTGATGGCTACTCAAGACAGAGAGTTACCTTTAAAGCAGAGAATCCTTACCCAGTGATTTCTGTTTATGATGGCAAGACATATGGCCAAATGGGGACAGGTGTCCAAGTTGGAACTGTTGAAAGAATTCGAGACAGCTTTTTAGATCTTCAGTATAGAGATCATAACAATAATTTGTCTTATTATGCGACGAAGTCTGATGCTCTTTCACAAATGGAAGGAGTGATGAATGATTTGACAGATGAAGGCTTGAATAGAGCCTTCGATAATCTCTGGAAATCATTACAAGTCTTATCAGAATCGAAAAATGCTGATACTGCTTCAGCCCGTACAGTTGTTAAGACAAGTGCTCAGGCTTTAGTAGATCAATTCCGCCTGCTAAATTCTTCTTTAACAACGATACAAAAGAATTTAAAAACTGAACTCGATTCAACGGCAAAAAATGTGAACACCCTATTAACTCAAATTGATGAAGTGAATAAACAGATTGCAACAGTTGAGCCAAATGGTTATCTTCCCAATGATCTTTATGATACGCGAGACGCTCTTATAGATCAGCTTTCCTCACTTGTTGATATTAAAGTGAGTTACAACCCTTCTGGAGGAAATGCTCTGGAAATTGCTGAAGGAACCGTTAACATCGACATTATCGGTGCTAATGGGCAATCTGCTGGAACAATTTTAAATGGCATTACCAATGAAAAATCTGAATTGCAACTTTCCTATGATAATACGACAGGACTTGTTAACTCACTCCAATTTGGAACGACAACCATCGCAGCTGATCAATTACAAGTGAATGGTAAAGTAAAAGCACTTGTTGAGGCGTATGGCTACATGTCTAATGGAGATGAAAAAGGCATGTACCCGGATATGCTTGCTGAGCTGGATGAAGTAGCAAAAATATTTATGGATGCTTTTAACGACGTCCATAAGCAAGGATACACGTTAAATGGCACAAGTGGACAAGATTTTTTCGATATTGAGAATAACAATGATTTGAATAAAGGCTTGGCAGCCCGTATCAAAGTGAGTGACGTGATTTTAGCATCGACAGATAACATTGCTGCATCTCTTAATCAAACGCAAGGTGATGGTTCGAATGCTACGAAATTAGCTAATATTCAAAACTTAAAGCTACCAATCGGCGGAAATACCACAACGATTCAGGATTACTATCAGAATGTCATTGCCGAAATGGGGATACAAGCTAAAAAGAACATGACCCTTGAAAGCAGTTCAGCAGCTCTTGTGAATTCAGCCAATGAACGCAGGATGTCAACTAGTGCTGTATCTCTTGATGAAGAAATGACGAATATGATCCAATTTCAGCATGCGTATAATGCAGCAGCAAGAATTATGACGATGCAAGACGAAGTATTAGATAAAATAATAAACGGCATGGGAGTCGTAGGAAGGTAGGGTAACTGATGCGAGTCACGCAAAGTATGATTTCTCAAAATTCACTTCGAAATATTAGTAAAAGTTATGAAAAACTCTCTAAAATTAATGAGCAGGCACAGTCTGGAAAACGTTTCACAAAAACGTCTGATGATCCTGTTGCAGCAGTGAAAAGTCTTCAGTATAGTACAGCCATGTTTCGAAATGAGCAATACCAAACTAATTTAAATGAGGCACGAAACTGGATTGATACATCTGAAACAAGTGTCACTGAAATCATTGATATCATGTCAAATATACGTGATAAAGTACTTGATGCAGCCAATGGAACAAAACAGCCAGAAGATTTAGCTGCTATCGGAGTGGAAATTGGTCAGATGAAGAATCAAATCATTGATGCAATGAACACGCAGATGTTAGGTAAGTTTGTTTTTAATGGGACGAATACAAATGTTAAACCAGTTGTAGAGAATGCAGATGGTACGTTTACATTTAACTTTGAAAACTATACAGATGCAAACGTGGTTCAGTCGAACATTTCTGATGGAATCACATTAAATGTGAATTCAAATCCTCTTTCAGCTTTTGGTGGACAATCTGCCAGTGGTCAAAATGTCATTGAAATGCTGACTGACTTAGAAAACTCATTTAAAAATGGAACGTTTGCGAATTCTGACGATGCATTAGGGGATATCGATCAGTTTAAAGAAGTGATGAGTGCTGAACGTTCAGATCTTGGTGCGCGATCGAATCGTGTTGACTTAGTCGGGAGCCGTTTGACTTCGCAATTTGAAGTGCTGAAAAAGGCTAAATCAGATGCCGAAGATGTAGAAAGTGAAAAAGCCATTCTTGATCTTCTTCAACAAGAGACTGTGAATAGGGCTGCTTTAGCGACGACAGCTAAAGTGATTCAGCCATCCCTTGTCGATTTCTTAAGATAAGAAAAAGCATCCATTGGGTGCTTTTTTGCATCATGGAGGTGAACTTATGCAAATCCCTAGATTGTTAATGGAGCAAACTTATGCAAAGCTGCAAATGTCGACTACCCCTTCCAGGCAAGAAGTAGAGCAGCCAAGAGCGGATCTTGACATTCAGCAGCCAAGAGCTGTCATGAATATCACAAGGACACCGTCGAAATTAACCATAGATCAAACCGAGGCGTTTGCCGATATGGATATTAAGTCGATTTTTAGACGTTCAGAGGAATGGGCGGCTGAGGGGAAACGTGCGATTGGAGAAGGAATGGGGCGTAGAGCGGAAGAAGGAAGTGAACTCATCAAGATCGAGAATGGTGGGAATGCGATTGCTGAGTTTGCGAAAATCAACGGCAGTCCTCCAGCAAAACAATTCAACATCGGTGTGATTCCTTCATTTTTTAGTGTGAAAATTCACTATCAGCCATCTGAACTTAAAATTGATGTGGAGCCGCAAAAAGCTATTATAGAGGCAACACCTCATAAACCAATTGTTAACTACCAGCCAGGTAAAGTTCATATTGATATGTTACAATACCCAGAATTAAAAATAGAAGTTGACGAAACAGGTCAAAATGGTGATAAGGTATAGTTAAGAAAAATGAAAAAGGTCGTGAATTATGATCATTCAAACAAAATACCATGGTGAAGTGACGATTAAAGAGGAGCAAATCATTCACTTCTCTAATGGGATACCAGGATTTCTGGATCAAAAACAATTTGTCATTTTACCTTTATCAGAGGAATCCCCATTTTTAGTTCTTCAATCTTTGAAAAATGCAGAACTAGGCTTTATTGTCAGCAGCCCATTTTTGTTCTTCAATCAATATGAATTTGACTTAGAAGAATCGGTTGTAGACATTCTTGGGGTAGAAGATGCCAATGATGCGGAAGTCATGGTTATTTTAACAATGGGATCTTCTATTGAAAAAACGACAGCCAATTTAAGAGCGCCTATTATTGTGAATCGGAAAAACATGAAAGCCAAGCAGGTCATTTTGCATGATTCAGCCTATCATACAAAACATTTGCTAGAGGTGGCTTCCTCATGTTAGTTCTATCTCGTAAATTAAATCAATCGATTCAAATAGGCGACGATATTGAAGTTAAAATTATTGCGATTGAAGGCGACCAAGTAAAAGTCGGAATTGAGGCTCCTAAGCATATTGATATTCACAGGAAGGAAGTATACCTATCTATTCAAGAAGAAAACAGCCGTGCTGCTAGCTTGTCCTTTGATCTACTTTCTCAATTATCCTCACAAAAAAAGTGAGGATTTTTTTATCCTATTTGTCTATCCTCCTCCGTGTGAAACCGTAGAAGTACACCATCTATATGAAACTTTAACAAATCGGTCCATCTATATTTAATTTAATAATTCAAAGCCGATATAAAAGATAGATTAAAGCACAGGAGCTGAATAACTATGTCTGTTGGTAAGTTGACTTCGCTAGAGCCACTGATTGATGCATTTCAAACCCGTGTTACGAATCATCAAAATGACAATGCAAACACTGATTTACAAGCAAATGGAAAAGTCGTTTCAAAAGAAGAAATTGAGAAAACGCTTCAAGGAGCAAATAAGCTGATTGAACCTACTCAATTTCATCTTCAATTTGAATTACATGAAAAACTCAATGAATATTATGTCAAAGTCGTAGATAACCAAACCGAAGAAGTCATTAGAGAGATTCCTTCCAAAGAATGGCTTGATTTCTATGCGGCAATGACAGAGATTGTCGGTTTATTTGTCGATAAAAGAATGTAATTGAAGGGAGAACATAAACCATGGTTAATCGAATTACTGGATTTTCAAATGTATTTGATATTGATGAAATCGTCTCAAAGCTAATGAAAACTGAGCAAGCACCACTTGATAAAATGACACGCCAGAAACAAACACTTGAATGGCAAAGAGACAGCTACCGCGAGGTCAATTCAAAGGTCAAAGAATTAGATGATCTCATTAACAAACTAAATTTAACATTACCAAGTACTTATGGCGCAAAAAAGGTCACAAGCTCCAATGAATCTGCTGTCACAGCAACTGGCTCAACAAATGCTTCTTCTGGCTCGATTAATGTGACCCAATTAGCGACAGCATCCGTATTCAAATCTTCTAGTCCATCTGGATTTACTGCTTCAAACGGTACGTTTACGTTTGAGGTGACGACACCAGATTCTACGACACCTAAAACAGTGACCATTAATACGACTGATAAAGATACCCTTGATACAATCGTGTCAAAATTGAACAACGCTCAACTAGGCGTCACGGCTTATAAAGGTCAAATCTTTGATGGGACCAACTACGTGGATACAATCGCTCTGACTTCCCGTACGACTGGAGAAGGTGTCAGTATTAAGGCAGCGGATGGTAATTCTGCTTCATTTTTAACGCAATTAGGATTCCAAGTGGATGGAGATAATAAATTAGTTGCGACTACTCAAGGGCAGAAAGCGCAATACGAAATTAATGGTCTCAAAATGGAAAATAATAATAATACTTTCACGCAGGCCGGTATCACATATGAGCTGAAAGGAACAACAGATAAGCCTGTCAGTTTGAACGTTTCAACAGATGTCGATGCCATCTTTGATAAAATCAAACAATTTGTTGATAAATACAATGAACTTGTTGAAGAGATCAATGGTAAAGTCAATGAAAAAAGAAATAGAGACTACTATCCATTAACAGCTGAAGAGAAAAAAGCCATGTCTGACAAAGAAGTCGAGCTATGGGAAACGACTGCGAAGTCAGGCTTGCTGAGAAGTGATTCAATTTTACGATCTGGTGCGTCTAAATTAAGAAGTGATTTTTATGTTGATATTACGACAAGTGATGGGAATAAAATTCACATGACACAAATCGGAATTGCCACTTCAGATAAATATAAAGATGGCGGAAAGCTTGTCATTGATGAACCGAAACTAAGAAAAGCCATTCAAGAAGACCCACAGAAGATTAGTCAAATATTTATGTCAGGTTCGCTAAATGTAGATTCAAAAGATAAAGATAAAGCGCAGCAGCAATATAAAGAACAAGGAATCATTCATCGTATCAAAAATTCCTTATCAGCCTTCTCAAAGAGCATTCAGACAAAGGCTGGTAGCACAACGATGGCATCAAAGGAATACGGACTTGGTAAGGACCTTGATTCTTTGACTCAACGAATGAGCACATTCCAAGATCGTTTAAAAATGGTGGAAGCTCGTTACTACAAAAAGTTTAACGCCATGGATAGTGCGATTCAAAAGCTAAACAACCAATCTGGCTATCTTTCTCAACTGCTTGGACAATAATTGGAGGTTTATAACATATGGCAATTCAGAACCCTTATGCCGCCTATCAGAAAAATTCTATTGAGACCGCAACACCGGCCGAGTTAACGCTTATGCTTTATGAAGGATGCTTAAAGTTTATTAGACTAGCAAAGCATGGCATTCAAAAAGAAGATGCTGAAATGAGAAACTTGAACCTGAAAAAGGCTCAAAACATCATTCAAGAATTAAATGTCACCTTAAATCGTACGTATGATGTATCAAAGAGCATGGCAAGTATGTATGACTACATCTATCGAAGACTGATTGAAGCCAATCTGCAAAATGACGAAGAGATCCTGAATGAAGTAGAGCAATATGTGACTGATTTCCGAGATGCTTGGAAGGAAGTCATTCAAACCGATCGAAAAGGGCGTCACCACTCTATTGGGGGATCTCTATGAGTATTGTGGACCAACTGCACGACCAAACGTTAAAAATGGCAGCGGAAATAGAGGCCAATCCGCAAAGCGAAACACTCGTTGAAGACTTTGATGCTTTTTTAGTTGAGAGAGACGAACTAATGAGAGACATTCAACATGAGCTTTCCGTTCAAGAAAAAGAGAAAATCAAAGAAATCATTCAAACAGATCAAATAATGGCCAAGCAATTAACAGAGATTCAAAATGGGATCAAGGCAGATATTCAAGCCATTCAACGTAAGAAAACAAAACAGCTGAATTATCAAAATCCGTATCAGCCCATGACAAGTGACGGCGTATACTACGATAAACGGAAATAAATAGGTGAGACCTGTGGCGTATCGTTCAGATGACTATATTTTATTAACCACATATTATGACCTTCTATATACGATAGAAGAGAGTCTAAAATATTTAGATGAAATTGAGAAGGATTTCGCTAAAACAGAAGGGGATCGGATCTTTAATGATCTGATCCATGCCTTCTTTCATTTAGAGACAACACACCCGCTTCTGCTTTCAATTATTGAAAATGAGCACTTTGCCAAGACGATTCGATCGTTTGACCAAATTTTTTTAAGTTTCGATATACTAGCTTTCTATACATTCCCTTCAAATCACTTCCAGTCATTCCTTACATCATATTTTATACCTGAATATAGAAAGTGGATGGATGAAATACATGCCTGTATGAGGCCGTATGTCATTCATTAATTTTTGTTCAATTCAGACCATTCGGAGGAATTTATGAGACTAAAAAATCAATTTTTATTTGGGCTTATTGTCATATGTGTATTGTTTGTCAGTATTTTGGGGTTTTCTAGTTTTATTTATTACAAAACAGATCAATCGTATAAAGCACTTCTCACCAAAGAAGTAAAGCTGTACCAGACCTCACTGGAATTAGAGGCACTGCTACAAAAGCAGGAAGCACAAATTAAAACGTATGTGGTTGTTCAAGATGCTGAAAATTTACAGAAAATTGAGCAAACATATGAAGAAATCAATAAGAAAACAGCTGAAGCATCAAAAATGAGCACCGTTAAACAAGCAAAAAATCTGTTAGATCAAATTTCTGAAAAAAATTATCTTTACTACACCTCAACAAATCGATTATTTAATTCATTGAATATGCAAAATCAAAAAGAATTCAACACCCGCCTCAGTCAAGAATTACAACCTATCGAACAAGAAATACATACCTTTACAAAAGAATTTGCCCAAACACAATTGAAACAGCGGGATCAAAAAATCAGTCAGCTCAATGAAGAAAGTAACCAATTATTGCTGACGCTTATTCTCGTTAGCGCAGCGATTATAGTCGGCTTTTTAGTCATTGGCACAAGGTTTGTTCATCGTATGACAAAACCGATTGTCTCTGTCACACATGCAGCAAGAAGAATGGCAGATGGTGACCTCACACTTGAAGAGATTGAAGTAACCTCTAAAAATGAAATTGGCCAGCTCGGTACGGCTTTTAACCAAATGACAGCTCATTTGCGTCAGCTCATCTTACAGGTGCAAAACGGGTCAAGGCAATTAGCTGATTCTGCTGCTCAATTTGAAGAAACCATCAGTCAAACCATTTCGGCTAGTGAACAGACGTCTAGCTCGATTGAACAGGTCAGCGAAGCTTCACGTGAACAATCGGATGCAGTAGGAAAAGTAGCTTCTTCAATTCAAGAAGTTTCGACTGGTATGCATAATGCGGCTGAACATACGTCTGATGTTTCGGGTCACTCAATTTCAGTGACTGAAAAGGCTGAAGAGGGCGCATCCCTCATTCAACAATTCGTGAAACAAATGAGTTCTATTAAGGAATCTGTGAATGAACATCATTCTACAATGGCCAATGTACAAGTACAGTTTACCGGCATTCAAGGCCTGCTGGGGAATATTCATGCCATTGCAGATCAGACAAATTTACTTGCTTTAAACGCAGCCATTGAAGCAGCAAGGGCTGGGGAACATGGACGAGGTTTTGCGGTTGTTGCAGATGAAGTCAGAAAGCTGGCAGAAGAATCAAGTCAACTGACTGATCAAATTAGTCAGTTACTCGCCAACGTGAACAAAGATACTGAAAGATCGTCTCAATCTATGACGAAAGTGGAACGAGATGTAGCAGAAGGTGTGAAAGTATCGCAATTGTCTGAACAGAGCTTTCAAGAAATTCTGGAATCCATCCGTGATATCTCGATGAAAGCAGAGGAGCTTTCTGCTACGACAGAGCAAATCTCAGCTAGTACAGAAGAAATTTCTCAAACAATTGGTGTTATTGAAGAAGGTGCTAAGCGGAATTCTGAGGAAACAGAGTACATGTCGGCGGCTGTTGAAGAATCACTAGCAGCGAATGAGGAAATGAAAGCAGCAGCGGAAGATTTAAAAACTTTGTCTCAATCACTGAAAACATCTATTTCATCTTTCAAGATTTAACAGCGGCATGGTCTTTTTCAAGAATCAATCGAATATATATTCATCACCTATCAAGTAAAAGCTGAAGCACCGCAGGATTCGACAAATTTCAATAAAAATTCACATTTTTTTTACGTTTGAGCAGGAGAAAAGGAGGGAAAAGTAGAAATAAGTTTACATATCCTTAATTTTAAAGGAGGCGTTCTTTACATGAATTACAATGTCCGAGGAGAAAACATCGAAGTAACACCTGCACTAAGAGATCATGTCGAGAAAAAAATTGGAAAGTTGGAGCGTTATTTTGAGTCAGATGTTGATGCTTCAGTCAACGTGAACTTGAAATTTTACAACGATCAAGAATCTAAAGTTGAGGTTACCATTCCAATGACTGATCTAGCACTTCGAGCAGAGGTGCATAATGAGGATATGTACAATGCAGTAGACCTAGCAACCAGTAAATTAGAACGTCAAATTAGAAAACATAAAACGAAAGTGAACCGTAAATTCCGTGAGCAAGGTGCGAAAAAGCATTTATTTGCTGGAGGAAACGGTGCTTCCGAAGTAGCAGTTCAAGATGACGAAGAAATTGATGAAACAGAAATCGTCAGACAAAAACGCTTCAATTTAAAACCAATGGATAGCGAAGAGGCCATTCTCCAAATGAACATGTTAGGTCACAGTTTCTTTGTCTTCACAAATGCTGAGACAAATTTGACCAATGTGGTATACCGCCGAAATGACGGTAAATATGGACTCATTGAGCCGAACGCTTAATCATTCGTTCCTTTTGATCCGAAAATGACCTAAAAAAAGTAAACCCGTTCCCTTCATTAGGGGCGGGTTTTTTGTGCTAAATCATTGCAAATTCTTTGGAAATCAAGGAAGGTATGGTATGATAAATGCAGGTAAATATGGACCTGTCAAACTTTTGGACATGCCGAAAAATTGCATGAAATAGAGGAGCGTTATTATATGCTTGGAATTTTAAACAAAGTGTTTGATCCTACGAAACGTACGATCAGCCGATATGAAAAAAAGGCAAATGAAATCGAAGCTCTCGCTCAAGATTTTGAGAAATTATCTGACGAGGCTTTACGAAATAAAACGATCGAATTTAAAGAAAAACTTGAAAAAGGACAATCTGTAGACGACCTTTTGGTTGAAGCGTTTGCAACGGTTCGTGAGGCTTCCCGCCGCGTGACAGGAATGTTCCCATTCAAGGTGCAGCTCATGGGGGGGATTGCCCTACATGAAGGGAATATCTCTGAGATGAAAACAGGTGAAGGTAAAACGTTGACATCAACGATGCCTGTTTATTTGAATGCTCTTTCTGGAAAAGGCGTCCACATTGTAACAGTCAACGAATATTTGGCAAGCCGTGATGCACAGGAAATGGGCAAGATTTTTGAATTTCTAGGATTAACAGTTGGCTTGAACTTAAACAGTTTAGACAAAGATGAAAAAAGAGAAGCGTACGCTGCTGATATCACATATTCAACAAACAATGAGCTTGGCTTTGATTATTTACGAGATAACATGGTGCTGTACAAAGAGCAAATGGTTCAAAGACCACTTCATTATGCCGTCATCGATGAAGTTGACTCCATCTTAATTGATGAAGCGAGAACACCTCTTATTATTTCTGGACAAGCTGCAAAATCGACGAAACTTTATGTACAAGCAAATGCCTTTGTTCGTACGTTAAAAATAGAAGACGATTTCACTTATGATATTAAAACAAAAAGTGTACAGCTGACTGAAAGCGGAATGACGAAGGCGGAAAAAGCATTCGGCATTGAGAACTTGTTTGATGTCAAACATGTCGCTCTTAACCATCATATCGCGCAGGCTCTTAAGGCACATGTTGCGATGCAAAAAGATGTTGATTATGTTGTGGAAGATGGCCAAGTCGTCATCGTTGACTCCTTCACAGGACGTTTAATGAAAGGACGCCGCTATAGTGAAGGTCTGCACCAAGCCATTGAAGCAAAAGAAGGTCTTGAAGTGCAGAATGAAAGCATGACACTTGCAACCATTACGTTCCAGAACTACTTCCGTATGTATGAAAAGCTATCTGGTATGACAGGTACAGCGAAAACGGAAGAAGAGGAATTCCGTAACATTTACAATATGCAGGTTGTCACAATCCCAACCAATAAACCGGTTGTGCGTGATGACAGACCTGATTTAATTTACCGCACAATGGATGGCAAATTTAAAGCAGTAGCTGAAGACGTCGCACAGCGTTATATGACAGGACAGCCGGTCCTTGTCGGAACTGTTGCGGTTGAGACATCTGAATTAATTTCAAAACTGCTTAAAAATAAAGGCATCCCACATCAAGTGTTAAACGCGAAAAACCATGAGCGTGAAGCACAAATTATTGAGGAAGCTGGACAAAAAGGTGCCGTCACAATTGCGACAAACATGGCGGGACGTGGAACAGACATCAAGCTTGGTGAAGGTGTGAAAGAACTAGGCGGTCTTGCTGTTATTGGGACAGAGCGTCATGAATCACGCCGTATTGATAACCAGCTCCGTGGTCGTTCTGGTCGTCAAGGAGACCCAGGGATTACTCAATTCTATCTCTCAATGGAAGATGAATTGATGCGCCGATTTGGTGCAGAGCGGACAATGGCGATGCTTGATCGCTTCGGTATGGATGACTCTACTCCAATTCAAAGTAAAATGGTTTCAAAAGCTGTTGAATCTTCTCAAAAACGTGTTGAGGGGAATAACTTTGATTCCCGTAAGCAGCTTCTGCAATATGATGATGTTCTTCGTCAACAGCGTGAAGTCATTTACAAACAGCGTTTTGAAGTTATCGATTCTGATAACTTGAAATCGATTGTGATCAATATGATTCAATCGTCTATTGAGCGGGCTGTTGGATCTTACACGCCGAAAGAAGAACTTCCAGAAGAATGGAAACTAGATGGTCTTGTTGAATTAATCAACACGAACTATTTAGATGAAGGTGCCATTTCGGTCAAAGATATCTTCGGTAAAGAAGCAGATGAGATCACTGAATTCATCATGGAGCGGATTAAAGAGAAATATGATGCAAAAGAAGAGACATTTGGCGATGAACAAATGCGTGAATTTGAAAAAGTCATCGTTCTTCGTGCAGTAGATTCGAAGTGGATGGACCATATCGATGCAATGGATCAGCTGCGTCAAGGAATCCATTTACGTGCATATGCACAAACCAATCCGCTTCGTGAGTATCAAATGGAAGGATTTGCGATGTTTGAGCATATGGTCGCTTCAATTGAAGATGACGTCGCTAAATATGTGCTAAAATCAGAAATCCAAAACAACCTAGAACGTGAAGAAGTCGTTCAAGGACAAACAACTGCTCATCAGCCTCAAGAAGGCGATGAGGAGAAAACAGTGAAGAAAAAGCCGGTGCGTAAAGTGGTGGATATCGGAAGAAACTCACCATGTCACTGCGGAAGCGGCAAGAAATATAAAAATTGTCATGGGAAGACAGAATAAGTAATGGAAAGAGGTGAAAACCTCTTTCTATTCATGTCAGCCCCCATACATCTATGAGGTGAAGGATATGGAATTAGTAGAAATTAGACAAGAGCTTGAAAATATGGCTAGCAGGCTAGCTGATTTTAGGGGGTCTCTTTGACCTCGATACAAAAGAAGCGAAAATTGCAGAGCTTGAGGCCACGATGTCAGAGGCTGACTTTTGGAATGACCAGCAAAAAGCGCAAGGTGTCATTAATGAAGCCAATGCACTGAAGGATTATGTGAATACATATCATGAGCTCAGTGAATCTCATGATGAGCTGCAAATGACGCATGATTTATTAAAAGAAGACTACGATGAGGATCTTCATGCAGAGCTTGAAAAAGAGCTGAAGAACTTAACAAAACAATTTAACGAGTTTGAATTGCAGCTTCTTTTAAGTGAACCGTATGACAAAAACAATGCCATTCTTGAGCTTCACCCAGGTGCAGGTGGAACGGAATCACAGGACTGGGGATCGATGCTCCTCAGAATGTATACCCGCTGGGCAGAGCGCAGAGGCTTTAAGGTCGAAACACTTGATTACCTTCCTGGTGATGAAGCAGGAATTAAGTCTGTGACATTACTGATTAAAGGACATAACGCTTACGGTTACTTAAAAGCAGAAAAAGGTGTCCATCGTTTAGTCCGTATTTCTCCATTTGATTCATCTGGCCGTAGACATACCTCTTTCGTTTCCTGTGATGTCATGCCAGAATTTAATGAAGAAATTGATATCGATATTCGTACAGAGGATATTAAGGTGGATACGTATCGTGCAAGTGGTGCAGGGGGTCAGCACGTCAATACGACGGACTCTGCGGTTCGTATCACACACATCCCAACAAATGTCGTCGTGACGTGCCAAACGGAAAGATCCCAAATCAAAAACAGAGAACGTGCAATGAAAATGCTGAAATCTAAGCTTTATCAAAAACGGATCGAAGAACAGCAGGCGGAATTGGATGAAATCAGAGGAGAACAGAAAGAAATTGGCTGGGGAAGCCAAATTCGCTCGTATGTTTTCCACCCATATTCTCTTGTGAAAGACCATCGTACCAACACGGAGATGGGAAATGTTCAAGCGGTGATGGATGGAGATTTAGATTCCTTTATCGATGCGTATTTACGTTCAAAATTATCATAAAAACTCGGCTTCTTGCCGGGTTTTTTTAATTGTGAGAAAATATAATGAATATAAAGGAATACATATGCCATACTGACTCTATATCCTTTGTATGATGAAATTAGCAATTAAAGGGGGAAATAATTTGGGATTAAAACCATTACAAGAGACGTGGGATTTAGATGCCTTTTTTAAAGGAGGCAGTTCTTCATCAGAATTTATCACATACTTACAGCACATACAGCAGCTATTAGATGAGTTACGACTAAAGGTAGATGCCTTTTCAAAAGAAGATACACAAATTGAAAAAAAGTTAACAGCTGTCCTTGAAACGTATGAAATCACATATAAAAAATTAGCACAAGCAGGTTCATTTGTATCTTGTCTACAATCTCAAAATACAAAGGATATGAAGGCAGGCAGTCTCCGAGGGTCTATTGCCAAGCTGGAAGCTGAATTAGGAACCATTCTAGCAGGGTTTGATCAATCACTTGCTGAGATTCCTACTAGCCAGTGGGAAGAATTAATGGATTCAGCCGCTTTCTCAGATGTTCGTTACATATTAAATGAACGAAGAGAACATGTGAAAGATCAACTGCCTGTTGAACAGGAAACACTCATTCAAAAACTAGCAGTAGATGGGTATCATGCGTGGGATGAACTTTATTCTAGCTTGGTGAACAAAATTACCATTCCATTTGAGCAAAATGGTGAAACACAAATGATCTCTGTAGGCCAAGCAGAAAATGCGATGGATGATTCAGATCGTGAAGTAAGAAAAGCCGTGTATCATAATTTAGAACATGCATGGACACAGGATGAACATTTGTTTGCAAGCACACTCAATCATCTCGCTGGTTTTCGTTTACAAGTATATGAAGCCAGAGGATGGGATCATATATTAAAAGAGCCCCTTGATATTTGCCGGATGAAACAAGAGACGCTCGATACAATGTGGTCTGTCATTGATGAACATAAACAGCCATTCATTGATTATTTACAACGTAAAGCTGACATGCTTGGGGTTGATAAACTAAGCTGGTTTGATGTGGGAGCGCCTATTGGAAGTGAGACAAAGACCTATTCTTATCAAGACGCAGCCGCTTTTATTATCAAGCATTTCGCAGGGTTTGGAAAAGAGCTTGCTGCTTTTACTGAAAAAGCTTTTAATGAACGCTGGGTAGAAGCTGAGAATCGCCCAAACAAACGAGTGGGCGGTTTCTGTACGAATTTCCCTGATAGCGGAGAATCACGTATTTTTATGACCTTCTCAGGGACTCCATCCAATGTAGCGACACTAGCACATGAGCTTGGTCATTCGTTCCATCAGGAAGTCATGCAGGATGTTCGGATGTTGAATCGTAAATATGCGATGAATGTAGCTGAAACTGCGTCTACATTCGCAGAAATGATTGTGGCAGATGCTTCATTAAAAGAGGCGGCCAATGAAGAAGAGCGTCTCAGTTTGCTAGAGGATAAGCTGCAGCGCAGTGTGGCATTCTTTATGAATATTCAATCACGCTTCTTATTTGAACAACGCTTTTATGAAGAGCGCAAACAAGGAGAAGTGCCAGCTGACCGCTTGAATGAGTTGATGGTAGAAGCACAGAAGGAAGCCTTTGGTGACTCTTTAGATGAATACCATCCGCATTTCTGGGCGTCTAAACTGCATTTCCATATTACAGGGGTCCCGTTTTATAACTTCCCTTACACCTTCGGGTACATGTTCTCTCTAGGTATTTACGCGAAAGCATTGCAGGCTGGGGCATCATTTGAAGAGAAATATATTGCGCTATTAAAAGATACAGCGTCAATGACTGTAGAAGATTTGGCATATAAGCACCTAGGTGTCGACCTGACTCAAAAAGCATTTTGGGAAGAGGCCATTTCACTGGCTGTGGCAGATGCTGAAGAGTTTTTAGAAGCGACGAAGGCATAAAAAATGAAAAGCTCCCATTACGGGAGCTTCAGCGTGTAGACAAACCCTCGCATTCGGTGTCAGTCCTGCGCATCGGTGCTCACGAATGTCAGATTCGCTCCGCACCGATGCTCGTCCTTCCTAGGGCTGCAAAGGTTTTCTATCACGCTGAAAAGAAGACAAAGGGCTAAAATCAAGTTCATTTTAGCCCTTTGTCAACAATCTTGCAGCTCCCATTACGGGAGCTTTTTTGCTGGTTTTAACCATTCCAGCATCGTCTGAACGATGTCTTTTTGTTGCGTGAGGACTGGAATGTCTGCAGGCTGATCCCCTTTTTGTTTGCCATACATGCCAAACTGAGCATGATTACCGCCTTTTATCTCATGATACACCGTTTGAGATGGCAGCTGCTTTTTTGATTTTTTGATTTTTTCTTGTGTAGCTAGCCCATCTTTTTCGCCTGAAATAGATAATACTTGCAAGGAAGCCTGTTTCAAATCATCTGATGCAGGATAGGAGGCAAGGAAAAAGAGGCCGTCCAGCTTGCTTTGATTTTTCTCTGCATACATAGCGGCAGCTGTCCCGCCTAGCGAATGTCCGCCAATGTACCAATGCTTGATGGCTGGATGACTTTTGAGGATATCCTCTGCCTTCTTCGTATTAAAAATCGCGAAAGAAAATGGCATGTCTGGGATAAAGACCGAATAGCCTTTCTTCATCAGCGCATTCCCAATATAGGCATACGCAAGAGGTTCAACTTTTGCCCCAGGATAGAGAATGATGCCAGTATCGCTTTTTGATGCTTCAAATGAATATACCCCATTTTTATGATCGACTTGTTCAATCTTCACCTGCTTTTTTAACGCTTCCGATGGTCCATATGTAAAACGGCTCCATGTATAGAAAGCACCAAAAGCTAAGATGATGAGTGCAAGTAATGTAATACCGGTGATCTTCAATATTTTCTTCATCGTATGTCCCTTCTTTCTCATGTACATATTAAATATACCATCATTTACTCTTCTGCCAAACGGCAAGTACGCTGATCCGGCTGTGTGATAAAGTATTAATCCATTAGCACTGCATTTGGCTGTTATTTACAATCTGAATGAGAGGGCTTAAAATAGGTGTGCATTCAGAAGTAACGGAGGAAGAAAGACATGAAGCAGGAACATTCTCAACTTTGGATTGAAGTGAAAAATTATGTACTCATTTTAATAGGATCAGCCATCGTGGCGGTTGGCTTTAATACGTTATTATTACCAAATCAGATTGCTGCTGGCGGTGTGAGTGGAATCAGTACCATTATGCAGTCATTCGGTTTTGAAGCTGCATATGTACAATGGGGCCTCAATATTCCGCTCTTTATCGCAGGCTTTTATTTATTAGGTGGAACATTTGGGGTAAAAACGCTCGTTGGTTCTGTCTTTTTACCTTTAATGGTGTTCTTAACAAGACACATTGCTCCTGTCACCCATGAAGCACTGCTTGCCGCAATATTTGGCGGTGTAGTGATTGGGATCGGAATTGGGCTCGTTTTCCTCGGCAATGGTTCAACGGGAGGAACGGCTCTTGCGGCCAAAATCATCAATAAATATACAGGGCTGACGTTAGGTACTTGTTTAGCGATGATGGACGGTTTGATTGTTTTGGCGGCCATGACTGTTTTTGGGATTGAAGAAGGACTGTACGCTGTGATCGGAGTGTTCATTTCTAGTAAGACGATTGATGTCGTGCAGGCTGGCTTTAGTCACTCGAAGATGGCTATGATTATTACGGGCCATGAGGATGAGGTCAGACAGGCGGTGTTTGATCAAATTGATCGTGGTGTAACGAAGATTTCAGCAGTAGGTGGGTACACCGACCATGACCGGCCTATTTTAATGTGTGTTGTAGGGCAGTCACAATTCACAAAGTTGAAACAAGTGGTAAAAGCGATCGATGCATCAGCGTTTGTCATCGTCATGGATGCAAAAGAGGTGCTTGGTGAGGGTTTTAAAAGGGCGTAAACAAGGATATAATAACGTTGACCAAATGATTGTAAGGGAGGGAAATACATGAAAAAGAGCGGATTAACGCTTCTTTTTGTCGCTATGCTTTTTGTACTTGCGGCCTGTGGAGGAAATTCAAGCAGCAGTGACAAAGAAGGCAGTAAAAGTGCTTCAAGTGTGAGCAGTGGTGAAGAGATTTATCAGCAAAACTGTATTGGCTGTCATGGAAAAGACTTATCTGGCGGAGGCGGCCCAAGCCTGAAAGAAGTCGGGAAGAAATATAATGAAAGCCAAATTGCAGATATTGCCCAGAACGGTAAAGGATCTATGCCAAGCGGAATGGTAGATGAAAAACAAGCAAAAGAAGTCGCCAAGTGGCTTGCAGAGAAAAAATAAAACCTTTGTCTAATCGACAAGGTTTTTTTATTTTCTATTTGTAGAAAAAGACTTTTGGATAGTATGAAAACGTATTATATTAAATTTTATTTAAAAAATAAGGGTAAAAAGACACGTTTTTCGGTTTTTGTTGCTCTATTTACCTTTTATTTATAAGTTTTGAAATATAAATGTAATACCATTGCGTCGATTCATGACGTATAATTGGAGTTGTTGAAATTTAGACGATTCAATTTTTTCATCTTTTTGGATGAAAAGGACATAAATTGCTTGTGCGTATCGAAGGGTATGTGCGTGACCATACATAACGTTTTTTGACGAGAAGTGTCAGAACATCATGATAAGCTGTTTGACAGCGAATAAGAAAAGATTAGGTGATTACATGATTGAAATGAAGGAAGTCTATAAGATCTATCCTAATGGCGTAAAGGCGATCAATGGAATCAATGTCTCTATCCATCCAGGAGAGTTTGTGTATGTTGTTGGTCCCAGTGGCGCTGGTAAATCCACGTTCATTAAAATGATGTATCGTGAAGAGAAACCAACAAAAGGGAAAATCTTAATTAATAACAAAGATTTAGGCTCGATGAAGGAAAAAGAAATTCCTTATGTGAGAAGAGAAATTGGCGTAGTATTCCAAGATTTCAAACTGCTTCCAAGTCTTACGGTCTTTGAGAACGTGGCATTTGCTCTTGAAGTCATTGGTGAACAGCCAAGTATTATTAAGAAAAAAGTGCTTGAGGTACTTGATTTGGTGCAATTAAAGCACAAAGCTCGTCAATTTCCAGATCAGCTTTCCGGCGGTGAACAGCAGCGTGTATCGATCGCTCGTTCGATCGTCAATCATCCTGAGGTTGTCATTGCAGACGAACCGACAGGAAACCTTGATCCAGATACTTCATGGGAAATCATGAAGACACTCGAAGAGATTAATAACCGCGGAACAACAGTCGTCATGGCGACACACAACAAAGAGATTGTAAACAGCATGAAGAAACGCGTCATCGCGATCGAAGATGGAATGATTGTGCGTGACGAAGCAAGAGGGGAGTACGGAATTTATGATTAAAACTCTCTCGCGGCATTTACGTGAGAGCTTCCGTTCACTTGGAAGAAACACGTGGATGACATTTGCATCAATTAGTGCGGTCACTGTCACATTGATTTTAGTTGGGGTTTTTCTTGTTATTATGCTCAACTTGAATAACATGGCATCGAACGCTGAGAAAGAAGTAGAAGTAAAAGTTCTCATCGATTTAACTGCGAATCAAAAGCAGCAGGATGAATTAAAAGCAGAAATTGAGAAGATTCCTGAAATCAGTGATGTGAAATACTCATCCAAGGATGATGAACTAAAAGCACTGATTAAAAGCTTTGGTGAAAATGGACAATCTATGGGATTGGTTGATCAAGAAAATCCATTGAATGATGCGTTTATTGTGAAAACAACAGATCCCCACGATACACCAAAAGTAGCGAAGAAATTAGAAAACCTAAAAGGGACGTATAAAGTCACTTATGGAAAAGAAGAGGTCAGCCGACTCTTTAATGTTGTCGGAGTGGCGCGTAATGTCGGCATCGCACTTATTATTGGGCTTTTATTTACAGCGATGTTCTTGATTTCCAATACGATCAAAATTACGATTTTTGCTAGACGTAAAGAAATTGAGATTATGAAACTAGTAGGTGCAACGAACTGGTTTATCCGCTGGCCGTTCTTCATCGAAGGATTACTACTTGGTGTATTTGGCTCGATTATACCAATCGCTGTATTGCTTGGCACGTATCAATATGCTGTCGGCTGGGTGGCACCAAGGGTACAAGGTTCATTTATTTCAATGCTTCCATACAATCCGTTTGTCTATCAAGTATCACTGATCCTTCTATTGATCGGTGCCATTATCGGTGTGTGGGGAAGTTTAACGTCCATCCGTAAATTCTTGAAAGTATAAATCTATTTATATTGATGGCAGCACTCGAAGATTCTATAGAAGATGTGACCGGTTGATCCAATTCATCCGGTCGACTCTTCATGCAGGCAGTTGTCATGGGAGGGGAATATCGTTTTGAAAAGAAAGCTGATGATGGCTGGAATGGCAGCGTTTATTGGAACAACGTGGCTATACATTCCAGGGAACGAAAATCGTGCATTCGCATACGAAGACCTAGATCAAAAACGTCAACAAATTGAAGAGAAAACATCGAAGACTGAATCAACCTTGAAGAAAAAGAAATCAGAACTGGCAAAGCTTGAAAAGAAAGAATCAAAGCTCAAGCAAGAAATTGAAAAAATTGACCAAAAAGTAAGTGCCGCAACTGAAAAAGTCGCTGAAAAAGAAAAAGAGGTCAAACAGACGAAACAAGAGATCAAAAAACTAAAAAAAGAGATTGAAGTCATCAACGAGCGAATTGAAAAGAGAAAAGCGATTTTCAAAGATCGAATTCGTTCTATGCAAAAAAGTGGCGGTACAATCAACTATTTAGATGTGCTGCTAGGTGCTCGTAGCTTTAGTGATTTTGTCAGTCGTGTGGGAGCTGTTACAACCATCGTCGAAGCAGATAAAGACATGATTACAGAACACGAAAATGATTTGGAGCTAGTAGAGCAAAAAGAAGCAGAGCTAAATAAACAGCTAAGTGGACTTGAAACATCTTTGAAAGAGCTTGAAACGTTGAAAAAGGACCTATCTAAACAGCAAAAAGAAAAAGGAAAAGTCCTTGGTCATGTAACGGAAGAAAAAGAACATGCACATGATGAACTAGGAAAGCTTGAAAATGAACAAGAAATTTTAGCGAATCAAAAAGCGGCGGTAAAGTCTGAAGAGGCACGCCGTCAAAAAGAAGAAGCGAAGAAAGCAGAACAAGCAGCTGCTGAAAAAAATGCACCTGCACCAAGTGGAGGATCTGATCAAGTGTCAGATACACCAACAAGTAGCTCAGGTTTCATTAAACCAGCTGCAGGCCGTTTCTCATCAGGCTTTGGCGGACGTTCTGGCGGACAGCATTACGGATTAGATATCGCTGCAAAAGGCACTGTATCTGTCGTTGCAGCCGCATCTGGAACAGTCACGAACTCAAGCTACTCGTCGAGTTATGGGAACGTGGTGTTCATTACACATAACATCAATGGCCAAACGTATCAAACGGTATACGCTCATCTTTCAACAAGAAGTGTGTCAACAGGTCAAAGAGTCGAGCAAGGTCAATTCCTTGGATATATGGGCAACACAGGTCAGTCTTATGGCCAGCATCTTCATTTTGAAATTCATAAAGGATTATGGAATGGCGCGAAATCAAATGCAGTCAATCCAGCGCAATATATCCGCTAAAAAAAAGCCGATAACAGCATGTTATCGGCTTTTTTCATGTAGATGAAATTAAAATAACAGCAGTAATCCGGCAATAATAGGTGTTAAAAGCACAGCGGATTTTAATAACAGTTTTGGCGCAAGGCGTGTAAATTTTGCCCCAATAAAAGCCCCTAATACGGTACCGATTAAGATCTGAACGAGCAGGATAAAGTCAACATAGCCTTCTGAAATATAACCAATTCCACCGCCAATAGAGATTGGAATAATCACTAGCATCGTTGTGCCAACAGCTTGTCTAATAGACAGCTTCAGCAAAATCAAAAGCCCCACTTGAATAAATGGTGCTGATCCGATACCGAACATCCCTGAAAGCATCCCTGATACAAGGCCTAATATAATGCCCCTGATCAGCAATTGGCGTGAAGAAAGCGGCTGCTGTTCAGCATCTTCTTTTAGGACAAACAATTTGATCATCATAAAAACAGCAGATAAAAAGAGCATACCAGCTGTTAAATAGTGCAGGCTATCCTCTGGAATAAAAGGAGCCACTTTTGCTCCGGCAAATGAAGCAATACAAGCTAGTGCACCGACAATCAAACCTGATTTGAGCTGGATATTTCCTTCTCGGTAGTGGCTGTATGCACCAGATAAAGTCGTAAATGCCATAGCAGCTAAAGATGTTCCAAGTGCAGTATGGATTGGTACATCAAAGATTAACGTCAGCAATGCGATGACAAAACCAGCCCCGCCAGCTCCTACAAACCCTAGTAAAATTCCTAATAAAAGCATTGTCAATATAATATACATAGCGAAGACTCCTTCTCGATCGTAACAAAATAAAAATTACACCTAATGAAATGATTAGTCAAGCCTCCTTAGGAGAATGTCTTTACATGAAATCCCTTCTTCTGGCATATAATAACTCAGGTCATCAGGAAGAGTTGAAGAAGGAGGCCAAATATGAAAAAACAAATCGCATCCATCATGGCAAGTGTCATTCTCATCATCAGTGCAGGGGTTGTGACGCATAAAGAGGCGACTCAGGCGGAGTCACCGAAAGCGGCTGCTGCAGTGGCTGGACAAGCTCAATCAAGTGATCGAGCGAAGGAAAACGGAATGGAGAAAATTGAGAAAGCCTATGACCTCATTTCGAATGAATATGTAGAGGAAGTGGATCGTCAAAAGCTGCTTGAAGGTGCCATTCAAGGAATGCTTTCAACCTTAAATGATCCGTATTCAGTATACATGGACAAGCAAACCGCAAAGCAATTTTCGGATTCACTTGATTCCTCATTTGAAGGAATTGGGGCAGAAGTTGGAATGGATGAAGGAAAGATTATCATTGTCTCTGCCTTTAAAAAATCCCCTGCGGCAAAGGCGGGTCTGAAACCGAAAGATGAAATCATCAGCATTGACGGTGAGTCGATGAAAGAAAAAAGCCTAAACGATGCTGTACTGAAAATAAGAGGAAAAAAAGGAACGTCTGTCGCCTTGAAAATCAGACGAAATGGAATTGAAAAAGAGCTAACATTCCATATCAAACGAGAAGAAATCCCGCTTGAAACCGTAACGGCTTCAATGAAAGAGGTCAATGGTCATAAAACAGGCTATATTGCGATCTCTAGCTTCTCTGAAGATACGGCGAAGGATTTCACGGCAAGCTTGAATAAGCTCGAGAAAAAGGGCATGGAAGGCCTTGTGCTAGACGTGAGAGGAAATCCTGGCGGCTATCTACAAAGTGTGGAAGACATTTTAAAACATTTTATCACAAAGGATCAGCCATATATTCAAATTGCAGAACGGAATGGCGATCGAAAACGATATTTTTCAAAACGAAAAGAACAAAAACCATACCCAATCAATGTCTTAATTGATAAAGGAAGTGCATCTGCTTCTGAAATTCTGGCTGGTGCCATGAAAGAAGCAGGGAAGTATGAAGTGGTAGGTGACGTTTCCTTTGGTAAAGGGACTGTGCAGCAGGCGGTACCAATGGGAGATGGAAGTAACATTAAATTAACGCTGTATAAGTGGCTGACACCGAAAGGGAATTGGATTCACAAAAAAGGCGTTGTGCCGACCATTGCGATTCATCAACCAGATTACTTCACCGTTGGCCCGCTCCAGCTGAAAGAACCGCTTCAGCTTGATATGAACAATGAAGAAGTCAGACAAGCACAGACATTGTTAAAAGGGTTATCATTTGACCCTGGCAGAGTAGATGGATATTTTGACGAAGAAACGAAAAAGGCTGTACTCGCATTTCAAAGCACATACAATCTCGAAAAATCAGGCGTGATTGATTTAAAGACAGCGAAAATGATGAACAAGATGGTAGATGAAGTGAAATCTTATGAAAAGAATGATCTTCAGCTGCAAACTGCACTAAAAGCACTATATCTCAAAAAATAAAGAGGCGAATAAATGCCTCTTTTTTTTGGTTCATAAGTGTTACGAACATGTAATAATTTATTCTTAAAAATATATTATATCGAGAAATATATTCATTTATTTTACAAAAAACATAACATTCCTTCGAATTTACCCGATAACATATTTATATAAGAGACTTTCTGTTGATTTAAACATGTCATGAAAATGAAACTTTTGAAAGTTGTATGTTACATAAATAATTCTTACAATAAAAAGTAGCACTCATTTTAAATATTTTATTTTTTGCGGATATTCAGCTTAAGCATTGAGCTGTACCGAGGTTTGCGCTTTTCTTAAAAGAACTAGTAAATGGGGGTACACAATTGAAAAGGGCAAGTATTGTGAGAGAGAAAAAATATTACGAGTTGGTAGAGGAGCTTAAGAGTCGTACGAAAGATGTGACGTTTTCGGCTACAAAGGCATTAAGTCTACTCATGCTGTTAAGCAGGTACTTGGTCAATTACACAACGGTAGAATCAGTCGACGAGATCGATGAAGACTGTGCTGAGATATACTTCAATTATTTAATGGATAATCATAAGAGACTTGGTATAAACTTAACCGACATCAAGAGGTCCATGCAGCTTCTCGGCGGCATACTAGATGTAGATGTAAATCACTATTTAAAAGATTTTTCACTGTCGAATGTCACACTTTGGATGAATCAGGAGAAATAAACCTGATGTCAAGCATCGATTTATTTGATAGAATAAGAGAAAATGCTTGACTTGGGCGGTGAACGATAATGAGCTCGGAGTGGATGGGAGCCGGATTAAAAGCGGTCGGTCTGTTTTTAATCCATCCTCTTTTTTATTTTATGATATTAATCAGCCTATTATATGGCTACATCCGCGTAAAGCGGGAGAGAAAAGCGTTTCAAACAAGAATAGAAGATGTTTACGATGAACTGAAATTTACATATTCAAAGGGATGGGTTCCAGGAATTTGTCTATCGATCATATCTGTAGGCTTAGGGATTTCCCTTCCGCCTGGATTCATCGTGCTGATTGCAGCGATGACCATCGTTTTCTCTTTATTCTTTAAGGCGAGTGCGCTTTCGTCTGCATACACACTCGGTTTCAGTTTTATTGCGGCATTTGGACTGATGTCTGTTCAAGTGAGCCATTCTTGGCTGCCGCAGCTTTCAATGATGAATGCATCAGCCGTTGTGATCCTGTTAGGGCTACTGTTAATGACCGAAGGCATCTTAGCCTATCGAACGGCGCATTTACGTACATCGCCTGCAATGGTGATGAGTGCGAGAGGACTTTTGATCGGCCAGCAGCGAGCAAACCGTCTGTGGCTTCTACCACTTGTTTTGCTGATGCCGGCAGGTGAATGGACTTCTTCTCTGCCATGGTGGCCTGTGCTTCAAGTGCACGATCAAAGCTTTTCATTTATTGTGATCCCGTACATCATCGGCTTTGGCCAGCGTATTCAAGGATCGCTGCCAATTGTGAGTATTCAAATTACGTCACGCCGAATAATGATGCTCGGTCTAGTTGTTGCTGTAGTAGGTGCGGCAAGTATTTGGTTTGAGCCGATTGCGTGGGGAGCTGTTGTTCTAGCGATTGCAGGAAGAGCCTTTTTATCATGGAAGCAGAGGGCGAATGACAACGCTGCACCATTCTTTTTCTCTAAGCGGAATCAAGGGCTTATGGTGCTTGGTATCATTCCGAATACCCCTGCGGCTGATTTAAAGCTTGAGATCGGAGAAATTATTACAAAGGTCAATGGAATCGAGATCAAAACCGTTTCAGAATTTTATGAAGCACTACAAACCAATCGTGCTCTGACAAAGCTTGAGATCATTGGTCTCAATGGTCAGGCAAGGTTTGAGAAACGCGCCTCCTACGAAGGGGAGCATCACCAGCTTGGTATCCTGTTTGTTAAGGACGATCCTCAGCAAGAGCCCACGGCGATTTCATCTTAAAAAAAGCTGCTAGAGATGGCAGCTTTTTTCTTTTGGGCGCGTTTCTTTCCCATAGGATTCGCCCCATTCACGCATGGCAAAGATAATGGGCTTTAACGTATTTCCAAGAGAAGTCAGTGAATACTCGACACGAGGAGGAACTTCCTCATAGACTTCACGGTGAACAATTCCGTCTTGTTCAAGTTCTCGTAATTGCAACGTCAGGACACGCTGCGAAATTCTTGGCAGAAGCCGGCGTATTTCGTTGTAACGCTTTGGACCGCAAGTCAAATGATAAAGGATGACGCCTTTCCATTTCCCTCCGATGACATTTGTAGTGATAGACACGGGACAGCCATGATTCACAATACTGACTGGATTGGATGGTGCACTCATCTCAACATTCCTTTCTTAAACGAAAATGGTCATAAACGAACATGTTTGTACCTAACGAACAAAAATGTGCGTACTTGAATCAATGAAAGCTTTTCTTTTACCATAGAGATAGACATCACACATTCGGGTTGTTTGTTTTCCTATCATAACAATTTCTATTAGGGAATGGAAAGAAATTGGATTGTGGGAACACACCTGTTCATTAGAAAGGATGAATAATATGCGAGACAAAGAGCTATTAAAAAAAGAAATCATTGAGGCGTATGAATTCCGTCATGCGACAAAAGAGTTTGACCCAGCGGAAAAGATTCCAGAGGATGATTTTGCATTTATTTTAGAAACAGGAAGACTTTCTCCAAGCTCTGTAGGGTTTGAGCCTTGGAAGTTCCTCGTTGTTCAAAATGAAGCATTCAGAGAAAAATTAAAAGAGTATACATGGGGGGCGCAAAAGCAACTTCCAACTGCCAGCCATTTTGTGATCATCTTGGCAAGAACAGATGCCCGCTATGATTCAGCATATGCAGAATACATCAACAAGCAAATCAAAGGAATGACAGACGAAACGTTTGAAATGGTCAAGGGGCGCTACAGAGAATTCCAAGAGAACGATCTTCATCTACTAGAAAATGACCGTACATTATTTGATTGGGCTTCAAAACAAACGTATATTGCCTTAGGTAACATGATGACAGCTGCGGCACAGATCGGCATTGATTCATGCCCAGTTGAAGGATTTAGCTACGATCACATCCATCGTATCTTAGAAGAAGAAGGGTTACTGGAGGATGGTCAATACGACATCTCTGTCATGGCAGCCTTTGGTTATCGTGTCACTGAGCCAAAACGCGGCAAAACACGTCGCCCGATGGATGAAGTAGCTGTTTGGATTCGTTAATAGCTGTTTGTCTGAAAAAGGCTGTTGACAATTGCGTGGTTAGTCAGTATATTTAAAAAATAAAATCTTTGACGAATATACAAATTTGACTATAAACGCTTTGACTTGAGAATAGTAAATGAACATCCGTTTTTTAAGAGAGCTGCGGGTCGGTGCAACGCAGTAAAACGAATCATTGAACTCGCTCAAAGAGCGGTAAGACTGAATGAATAGTAAGTCTTTACGTGTGACCTCCGTTATCGGGTTTTAAGTTGGATTCAGCCATGGCTGAATCAATAAGAGTGGTAACGCGGTTGTAAGGTCAGTCGTCTCTTCTAGGAGATGGCTGGCCTTTTTATATGCTTTTATCTCATATTTGTCTGAAGATTCAAATTTAAAGGAGCTATAGAAAATGGAAAAGGAACATGTGCAGTTAAAACGAACAATGACATCAAGGCATATTATGATGCTTGCGCTTGGCGGGGCCATCGGTGCTGGTCTGTTTAAAGGAAGCAGTTCTGCCATTGATATTGCGGGTCCTGCTGTCATTTTGGCATACATGATTGGTGGTATTATTTTATTATTTATTATGCAAGGACTTGCCGAAATGACCGTTGCACGACCTGGAGCAAGAACATTCCGTGACTTGATTGAACCTGTGTTAGGAAAGTATCCGGCCTATTTCTTAGACTGGATCTATTGGAAGATGTGGGTGCTGAACATTGCAGCAGAAGCGATTGTGTCGGCCATCTTTATTCAGTACTGGTTCCCACAAGTGCCAATCTGGATGCTTGTGTTAATCATTTCACTTGTAGTCACAATCATTAATGTTTGCTCAGTCAAAATGTTTGCTGAGACAGAGTATTGGTTGGCTTCTATTAAAATTGCTGTCATCATCTTATTTATTATCATTGGATTTACCATGCTATTTGTCTCATTCGGACAGCATGCAGCACCTGGATTGTCTAACTTAACGGATCACGGTGGATTTTTCCCAAATGGTACTGGTGGATTAATTGCAGCAATGCTGGTTGTCGTGTATTCATATGGTGGGACGGAGATGATTGGGGTCACGTTAGCAGAAACAAAAAACCCTGAAAAAGTCATCCCAAAGGCCATTCAAAGTACGTTTGTACGCATCATCGGTTTTTATGTACTACCGTTCTTTATCATTGTCAGCTTAATCCCTTGGAATCAAGTAAACAATGAGCAAGTAAGTCCATTTGTGACAGTGTTTGCAACAATCGGAGTACCGTATGCTAGTGACATCATGAATGGTATTATCTTACTAGCGATTTTGTCTTCTATGAACTCTGGCTTGTATGCTTCATCACGGGTGCTTTATACACAGGCAATGGATGGCCGTGTATGGAAAGGATTCTCCAAGCTGTCAAAACAGCAGGTGCCTGTGCGAGCCATCCTTGTATGTACATCTACCTTGTATGCAGCTGTATTGATTTCTCTTTTTGTAGGAAGTCAAACGTTTAATTACTTAATGGGCTCTTTAAGTTACACAGTTCTATTCATCTGGTTTATCATTGCCGTCGGTCATTTGAAATCTCGAAGCGTCGCACAGCCAGGCGGATATCGCGTGAAGCTGTATCCTTTCACAACGTGGTTTTCAGTTATTGCGATCATGGCCATTTTTGTCGGCGTTGTATTCAATACACCAATTGTTCAAACGCTGGTCACCATGGGCATTTATTTAATCATTACACTATCTTTCTTTATTAACAGAAAACGGTTTGAAACAGCCGTCTAATTTATTAAAAAGCGTGCAGGACCTTCTGAAGGGTCTCGCACGCTTTTTTTAATGCTGTTTATATTGCTTGAAGTGGACAGGGGATTGAACGGGATGTGGCTTTGCCTGAAGGCCATAGCTATCCCTGACGATATAAAGCGGCCGGTCCTTGGCTTCATCGTAGATTCGGCCGATATACTCCCCGATCATGCCTAACATAAAGAGGATGATCCCGCTAAAGAATAGCTGAATGACAATTAATGAACTCCAGCCGGTGATGGTGCTGTTTGTAAAAAGCTTTAAATATAAAACTAGAAACATCGAAATGAAGCCAATAGCTGAAAGGGCAATACCTGCCACGCTGGCTAGCTTTAAAGGTTTGTAAGAAAAAGATGTGATCCCATCCATCGAGAGCTTGAGCATCTTTTTGAGAGGATACTTTGTTTCTCCTGCCAACCGCTCATCCCGAACATATTCTACCGCAATCTGTTTGAAGCCAACCCAGCTCACTAATCCGCGGACAAATGGGTTTTTCTCGCGTATTTTTCTCATTTCATGACACACTTTACGATCCATCAATCTAAAGTCGCCGGTGTCAATAGGAATATCTACTTCGGTGATTTGACGTAGCACTCGGTAGAAAAGGGAAGCCGTGTACTTTTTGAAAGCTGTTTCGCCTTTTCGTTGCGTGCGGACCGCGTATACGACCTCATAGCCTTCCTTCCATTTTTCAATCATGTCTAAAATCAATTCAGGTGGATCTTGTAAATCCGCATCAATCACTACGACAGCTTCTCCCTTTGCATAATCCATTCCCGCTGTAATGGCAATTTGATGCCCAAAGTTACGAGAAAAATCAATAAGTCTCACATGCGGATCGGTCTGGCAGTACCCTTTAATCAGTTCAGCTGTTCGATCCATACTGCCGTCATTGACGAAGAGAAGCTCATATGCTTCTCCCGTCGAATCCATGACGGTCTTGAGGCGCTGATACGATTCATGGATCACAAGTTCTTCATTATACACTGGGACTACAACAGAGTATTGTATGTTCTTTTCCATCAGTCATCGTTCCTCCCTTTTAATAGATGAATTAATCAACGGATAGTTCATAAAGAGTACCGCTCTCCATTCCGCCCATTCGTCCATTTGACTGATCATTTTGTTTTGATTGTTGGCTGTCTGTTTGCTGATTCGTTTTGGATGTAGAGCTGTTCTGCCATTTAGAAGCAGATACTTCTTTGCCATTTTTTTGAATCCAAGTGAGAATGTCAGAGCTGCCGCCTCTCATACCAGAAAGATAGAAGTATTTGATTTTGCCGTCTTTAACGAGCTGTTTGAATTCATTAAGCGTGAGAATGTTATCAGATCCACTAAATCCACCTAATGCCATAACAGCTTTTCCTGTTTTAATAATGTAAGGCGAAGCAGTGGTTGCATCTGTTGTCCCGAATAGGAATTCTTCTCCCGTATTGTTTTTCTCCAGATAGCTGATCAGCTTTTCATTGACTTGTGAACTCATGCTCCCACTTGAAGTTGCAAGCTGAGGCCCAGCCTCTGGCAGCATACTGTTTCCTCCGTAAAGAAGAGGTGTGCTTGCCCAGTATAGGGGTGCGATCAGCATGCCAAGGATGGCAATGAGAGACATGAATTGTTTTAGTTTTTCTTTCCCTTTTATCAAAAGTAGAGAAAGGATCGTTCCAATACCAATGATACCGACTGCAATGCTTAATCCAAGACCGATTGTGCTTGTAAATGTGGATAGGATAAAGATTTCAAATGCGGTTGTGACGAATATCGCAATTGGCAGTAGCCATTTTTTAAAGCCAGTTCCTGTTTGAAACAATTGAGTCATAGACACCCATCCGGCTCCTGCTAATACAGCAATTGGCGGTGCCAGCATGATTAAATAATAGTGATGGAAAAATCCTGCTATACTGAAAAATGCAGCAACGGGTATAAGCCAAGCTAACCAAAATAGTGTTTCTTTTTGTTTTGTATTGAGCCGTCTTCTTTCAAAGGCTGTCGAGAAGAAGAGACCAATCGCACCAAAGAGCGCAAATGGAAGCAGCCAGCTGATTTGATCGGACAGTTCAGATTGGAACAGACGTAATGGTCCTTTTGTTCCTGTTCCAAACATGCCAGAACCACTTCCCATTTTTCCGCCCCCACCATTTGGCGGTCCATCACCATTACCGCCTGAAGGCATATCAGGTGGTGTTGTGCCGTTTGCATTGCTTGGTGGTCCTTGCATTGAAGGCTGTTCCTGACTGGATGATTGGTTTGAACTGTCTGAGTTGCTTTGATTTTCATTAGATGGTGGCTGAGGCATGGTGGATGAATCAGTGTCATTTTGCTGATCACCCTGCTGTGAAGGTGGCTGTCCCTCACCCTGATTTGTGCCGCCTCCTCCACCAGACTGTTGACCAGTCAACCGCTGAAGACCATTGTAACCAAAGGCTAATTCTAGTGCTGAGTTCGATTGACTTGATCCCATATAAGGACGATTGTCTTTGGAAGTGAGATCAACCGCTATAGACCATGAAGCAGATACACCTAAAAGAACAATCATTGAAATCATCAGCGATAACAACTTTTTCTTCCATGTCGTTCGATAGGCAATGATGTAAAACAGGACGAGAGCCGGTACAATCATATACGCTTGTAGCATTTTTGTATTAAAACCGACACCGATCATTGCAAAAGAAGCAATCGCCCAAAGCACTTTCTGCTGTTTCACAGCCTTGAACATCATGGCTGTTGCGAGTAAAAGAATAAAGACGAGTAAGCTGTCAATGTTATTTGTACGAGATACAGCAACTGCGATTGGTGTACACGCCATAATGAGCGATGACAGTCTTGCAGCAGCCTGACCAAATGTAGGTTTGACTAGGCGGTAGATTAAATAAACAGATCCAATGCCAGCTAAAGCTTGGGGTAAGATCACACTCCAGCCATGCAGGCCAAAAATTTTGGCACTGATCGTTTGCAGCCAGAAGGCGAGCGGTGGTTTATCCACCGTGACATAACCTGAGGGATCGAACGAAGCAAAGAAGAAATTATGCCAGCTTTGCATCATACTTGTGACCGCCGCTGTATAATAAGCGTTCACCGTATCGTCGTTCCAAATGTTATAAATGTTTAAAATGGCAGATAAAATCAATATGAAAAATAAATAAAGATCAAATTTCTGAAAGCGTCTAATCAAAAGCTTGTCACTCCTTTTTCTTAACTTGAAAAAAGTGTAACAAGCAAATATGAATAAATTGTTAATAAAAAAAGGCCAATTCTTTATTTTTCTGTTGAATAAAAACAGCTCTAGGAAAGAGCTGTTTTGTTTAAGATGTCATCTTATTTTATGAGGAGACAGGCGGAGTTTCAGAGGTCTCTGCACTTGGTAATTGTATAATAGCGGTCGTACCTAGGCCTTGTTCAGATTGAAGAACGAACGTGCCACGATGTTTTTTTATAATTTGATAAACAATGGCTAGTCCAAGACCAGAGCCGCCATCTTTTCTTGTGCGGGCTTTATTCACTCGATAAAAACGCTCAGAGACATGAGGGAGATCTCCTTTTGGAATTCCGCTGCCTTCATCTGTAATTCTCAATTCAGCAGTTTGTTGGTGAACGAATAATTCAATCGAAATCGATTTTCCTGAAGGCGTGTAATGGATGGCATTGTCCAATAAATTACGAATGACTTGCTCAAGTCGATCGCTATCACCATAAATAATACAGTCCTCTTCAAGTTCTCGGTTGAACGAGATTCTCTTTTGACTAGCAATGAATGTCATTTGATCAAGAACATCATGAATAAGCTGCGCAAAGACGATCGGCTCCATCGTTAGTGGGTAAGATTCCCCCTCTAACTGTGCGAGATCAAGAAGGTCATGTACGAGCCGGCTTAATCGTGTGGATTCGTCTTGAATAATCTGCATGCCTTTCTTTTGATCAATAATGCCTTCTTCAATTCCTTCAGCATAGCCTTTCATATAACTTAAAGGCGTTCTCAGTTCGTGGGAGACATTGGCAAGGAACTCTCTGCGATGCTGTTCAACTTTTTCTAAGGTAGAGGACAGTTTATTAAAGGAACGGCTCAGCTGATTTAACTCATCCCCTTTTTTGGTCACAGCCATGCGTTTTGAAAAATCACCAGATTCCATTTCCATTGCAATTTCTTTCATTTGATTGATCGTCCTTACGACTTTATTAGAACTTTTATATCCAATAAAGAAAATCAAAAGCAGGATAATTAAAATAGAGATGCCAAGTGTTAATCGAATTTGAACAAACGGTTCATACACATCAGATAAAGGCATAGAGAGGAAAATGGTTCCTGATAAATCATTTTTGTTTGAGAACACAGGGATGGCAATTCCGAGAATATCTTGATGAAACTGGGGGTGTTCTCTAATTAACACAACTGTTTTCCCCTGAAGAAGCTTTTGGCGTTCTTTAAACGTAATGAGGTTATCGTTTGTATTCGTATCGAAAGGAATACCGCTTGAAAGCTCCATAGGATCATCAGTAAAAATAACACTTGCCTGACTTGAGTCATTTGCCCACTTCATTCTGTCAGTAAAATATGTGTCTTTCCCGTGTTTGTGATAGATTTCTGCCAGCTTCTTTCCTTGTAAACTTAAAGAGTCAATCTGTTTATCTATATATAAGTGCTGGTATAAGTAATAAGTCAGGGCAAGAGCTGAGGCAGCAACGATGCCTATAACGGAAAGGATTAAGAAAAGCACTTTCCTTTTAATAGATAATGGCTTCATTTGTCCTCCTCAAACTTATAGCCGACACCCCAAACGGTCTTAATATACCGTTCCGCTTCCTTTAATTTCAGTCTTAGTGTTTTAATATGTGTATCGACTGTTCTTAAAGAGCCACTAGGTGAGTGTGATTCCCACAATTTTTGATAGAGCTGTTCACGGGAAAAGACTTGGCCTTGATTGAGCAGAAGAAACATAAGTAAATCAAATTCTCTTCTTGTTAAATTGATGGGCTCTTGCTTGAGATAGACTTGTCTGCCATCTTGATCGATCTCCAAGTCACCAATCATGATTCGACTGCGCTTTAAAGAAAGACCTCTAATTCGTCTTAATGTCGTTTCAATTCTAGCTGCAAGCTCACGTAGACTAAAAGGCTTCATGATGTAGTCGTCTGCTCCAATTTCCAGCCCCTTAATGCGATCCTCTTCATAACTTCTAGCTGTTAAAAATAAAATGGGGATTTGAGAGGTTTGCCTAATGCGCTGGCAGACTTCGAATCCATCCATATCTGGCATCATAATATCCAATACAACAAGGTCAATGGCCTCTTTTTCAAGCTGATGTAAGGCGCCCGTGCCATTATTTGCAGTTATCACGTGAAAGCCTTGTCTCTGCAAAAAGGATCCGATTAACTCAAGCATATCTAATTCATCATCTACTATTAAAATATTCATCTGTTCTTTCATTTCTTTTCCTCCAACATGATAGCATAAGGTCCTGCTGGGATGTTCAGTCGGTTCTTCAACATAAATGTATGTTTGTCGATGACGGATACTGAATTGTCATCTAAGTTACTGACATATATAGATGAGGAATCAGCAGTGATATAATTCGGATTTTGACCGGTCTCAACAGAGGAAAGTAGTTTGTTTTTCTCGGTATTTACTTTATATAGTGTATGGTCTCCATGACATAATACATATAAAGTAGAAGAGTTTTTTTCTGAAAAAAATGCGACTGGCATAACACCTAGTTTGATTTCTCGCTGTTTCTTACCTGTTTTAGGGTCGTAAGCAAAAATGCTCTTATTTAATGTGCCCGGTTTACCGTGTCCTCCAACCCAAATGGAATGCCCATCAAAATGAATGCCAGATGGCCGTTCTAGAACGGAAATCGTTCGTATCTTTTTTTTCTTTTCAATATCAATGACTGAAACAGAATGACTTTTTGCATTTAAAACAAACAACGTTCCAGAAGAAGACAACGCCATAGAAGAGGGTAATGTCCCGGTCTTCACAGTTGCTTTTATTTTCTTGTGCACTGTATCGATAAAATAAACGACATTTTTCTCTGAATCGGTCACAAGTAAAGTGTTGGTATCCGCATCATACGCAAGTGAAGTCAGACCTTTATTCACATCCATATAGTCCGCTGCTGTTCCTTTTTTTAAATTGATTTCTATAAGAGATTGTCCTTCCTTACTTGATGCAATGATCACGTCTTTGTTGATGTGAACAAGATCAGTGAGAGGATGTTTTAAATCAACGGAAGAGACAATTTTATTTTTTTGTAAATCAACGATTGAAAAGGAGGCTTTTTTTAGTTGAGAAATGACAGCAATTGATTGAGAGCTGCCAGGGGGCGTAAATTGCTGGTCTTTTCCGCAGCCTGCTAGGAAAAATAGTAGAGCTGACAAGCATATTAAAAAATATTTCACTCGTTTCATCCTTCTGCTCCTTTGGTGCTCTATTTTCAAAAAGCATAACACAAAAATTGTGAAAAAAAATCGAAGTTATGAATGCTGGAAGAAATGAAAAGAAGTTTTTAGGTGGGGAAGTAGAGGTAAATGAAAGCTGAAATTTCTTTTTCGTTTATTCATATGACATTTTTTCATGAGTAAAAGATCATTTTCACAGTTTGATCATTGTATCCATAATCGGTTACAGTAACAAATAATCGTAGCTCCCCCGCCCTAAATAGAGCGAAGGGAGTCATTAAGCAGAGTGTTCAGATGAATGAGAAGTGGGTTTCGTTTTTAGACGATGAGAGAGGAGGAAACCAAGAATACCTGCGCCCATTAATATGATAAATAAAGATTGAAAACCACTTAATATACCAATTAAAGTAGATGAAATGATACTTCCGAAATATCTAAAGGTAGAAAAAATCCCAGATGCAGAGCCGGATAAACTCTGATCAACAGATGTTAAAGAAGCCATCTGCATGCTAGTCATGCCAATACCTGATGAGATCCCCCCAGCGACTAATGTGATGATAAGGAGTGGTAAATTTGGGTAGCTACTTAGTGTGATCAGCATAACACCGGATAAAGTAAGACAGAGAAATGAAAATCGAATCATTTTTTTGGCGCCTTTTATTGGATGGAGCTTTGCCCCGAGTAATCCACTAATAGACATACAGAGTGAAAAGATCGAAAGGAAAATCCCGCTTTGTGTATGAGAAAGCGCGAGTTTTTGCTCCATAAACAGCGGCATAATGAGAAGAATCGCGTACATCACAAAATTACTAAGCATGATAGAAAGGTTAGCGTTCGTAAAGGTACTGTTTTTAAATAATGTCAAATCAATGATGGGATTTGTAACTTTCCGTACGTGTTTGAAAAATAAAGGAATGGAAATGACCGCTAGAACGCCATAGATCATGTATTCGTTTAATAATTGGCTTTTAGTAAACAAAATGAGTGTGGCGATCCCGATTGTTAAGTATAACGAACCGATGATATCTACATTGGCTTGTAAACGCGTATGTTTCATCTTCGGAATCATAAAAACGCCTGTCACAAGTGTGAGAATCAAAAATGGTATATTCACTAGGAAAATGGAATGCCAGTCAAAGCTCTGAATGAGAATAGAGCCGATAAAAGGTCCAAGTGCGGCACCAATTCCCGCTCCAAAACCGAAAAAACCCATAGTTTTAGAAAGCTTTTCATGTGATACTGTTGCTCGAATTAAAGCAATGCTGTTCGGCGTTAATATAGCTCCGCCTGCCGCTTGAATTGATCGGAAGCTAATAAGAAAAGCAAGGTTAGGTGCGAAAGCACATCCAATGGAGCCAACCAAAAAGAGTATCACACCAGCTAAATACATGCTGCGGTGGCCGTATATATCTCCCAGCTTACCCGCAATAGGTTGAGTGACTGCCATGACAATTAGATAAATTGTGACCACCCAAGTAATGTTTGATATGGATTGCTCGTAATAAGTTGATATGGATGATAGAGCGACTGCGATCATGGTTGAATTGACTGGAACTAAAATAGCTCCAAGCAGCAAAGAATAAATGATCAAGTTCTCTTTTTTAAGATTCAATGTGTTTACCACCTTTGTAAAAAAGAAGAATTTCACCCAATTAAGTGGGGGAAATTCCTCTCATGAAAATGTGTGTGCATGTCTCAATAAAGTCTTCTTTTTGTGTTAAAACAAGCTGAATGTCTTGCTCTAGCTGTTGAATGAAAAAGCCAAAATACGTGCTAATAAATATATCTGCATAGATGTCTTCTTTTCCTTCTAATACACGATGCTGAGCACTCATTTTTTTGAAATAATGAATCAGCATGTCTCTCAATTCTTGAGGATAAATTTTTTCATGGTCTGTTAAATCTTTAAACATAGCGGGTTCTCTCATGCTGATATAGATAAATTCTTTTTTTGAAGTCAAATCTTCAAGGAAATAGCTACCGAGAAATTTTAAATCGGTGTATAAATCGTCTTTAAATTCAGCTTCAAGGGTTTTGGTCGGTGTTGATTTCATTTTCATAATGGCAGCAATCACGCCGCGTTTGTTTTTAAAGTTACGAAAAATTGTCGCTTCACTTACATTCGCTTTTGTCGCAATTTCTTTTGTCGTTGTTTTTTGATAGCCCTTTTCAGACAATAATTCCATTGTTGCGCGAATGATCCGCTGATTTGTTGATTTTAACAAGCATACTCACCTCAGGTTATGAATGTGTTTGCAACAAAGTAAGTATACCGATAAAATCTGTGACCGCCAATATGATCCAAACGGTGACGACTATGCCCGTGAATGCTGATTTAATAACTGGATACGCCCATTGGCTCCATCTACTGTCACGAGGTCACCAGATTTTAGTTTTTCAGTTGCGATCCGTGTACCTAAGACAGCAGGTATCATATATTCTCTAGCGATAATAGCGGAATGGGACAAAATGCCGCCAGAATCGGTGATGACTGCTTTTGCGTCTCTAAATAAGCTGGTCCATAAAGGTGTCGTTGTTTTACAAACTAAAATGTCATCTTTTTCAAATTGTGAAAATTCATCAGCAGATGTAATGACTCTGACTCTTCCAGAAGTAATGCCGCTAGATGCACCAATTCCATAGATTGCATCGTCTGTGTTGTTTTCATTTTCCCTTAGCGAACCGAGCATTCTTTCTACTTGCTGCAATTCAGCTTCAGAAGGCGTTCCTGTATAAGCTGGTGGTTGGATGGATTCATTTTCCTTCATTTCAATTTTTCTTTGCTGAATGATCGAATCGTATGTGGTCGAAGTTGTGAGCGCATTGAGTACTTCATCATCGTAAAGATACCAAAGGTCTTCTTGATGAGGGATCGCTCCTTTTTGAACAAGAAGTTCACCAATTTTTAAGAGATAGAGTCTCGCTTTTGCATCTAACATGGCATCAATGTAAAAGTGATGATCATCTCGAATATTGGCTGCATGGAGTGCAAAATGATAAATTTCCTCAAATTTTGTTTTAAACGCTTCATCTGTCACTTGACTGATAAACTCTTCATACGTTTCTTGCCTTTTGATCACGGCTTGTGCAAATTCTTCATCAAAATCAGATTGATACCGAATGTTGTTTCTAATGATGTCCAAGACAAATTCAGGATTTTCCACCCATGTTTCCTCTGTAAAATCATGGCTTTTAACAGACCGCCAACCATAGACTTGGAGAAAAGCTTCTACGTCGGAAATGAAGTTTTTTCCTTTATCTGTGTGATTGAGGGCATATAATAGTTCAGCATTCGTTGAATGATCTTTAAATGCCTGAAGAAGCTCGGAATCTTGAAGAACGTCTTTTGCCAAGTGAGATAGCTTTTGATCTGTTTCAAGAGACTTGTTCATCACACCTATCATCATTTCATGCAGCAGGACGACTTGTGTTTGATCGCCAGTATATGAGACAAGCATGTCTTCAATGATCGCTGATAGAATGACTTGAGGTATGACAATGTCAAAATGGTCGTCATACGCTCTTAGATAAATCTCTTTTAATTCTTGAAAACCATTAATGGCTTCATCAATTGTTAGCGGTTGAGTGATTTGCCGATCAAGTTTTTCGTATAATGGGAACAAGTTTTGTTTTAAAATGCGATACATTCTTTCGCTTAAACGAGGAAACATTTCGAATAGGCTCTCGTCAAAAACTGGTTCCTCTGACGCTTCTGGCATAGACGGTGAAGAATACAAATGGCCTCTATAAAGCTTGATATCTTTAATATTAAGGTCTGGTACTTGATACTTCTCTCCGTTTTTCTTCATCCCGTTTTTTAAAGCAGGTATGATCAAACTTGAAAAAAGAGGACTTGTGGGTCCAGGCATATGATCGTCCATTGAGATCCAGAAGTCTTGCAGCTCTTCAGGTTTCATTTGAAAGGCTGCACCTGAGGAGCCATTTGCTGTATTGGAAAAAGAAGCAGTAATCGGTCTTGCTTGAAGTAAATAAAAAGTACCATCTGACATGCCGAATTCGATATCTACTCCATGTCCATAAAGTTCTTCTACTTGTTTTGTCATTTTCGTGATTTGGATCAATTGATCATCTTGAAGACAAAATTGGCCAGCCATCTCCTCACCTACGGGTTGTTCAATGACGCCCTCTTGACAGGGGACAATTTGGACTTCTTTTGTTCCTAGTGATTTTTCAATAGAGTACGTTTCTTTGTTTACAATAAATGTATCTGGCGTCACAAGGCCGGAGACGATGGCTTCTCCTAGTCCATAGCTTGCAGTCATCATGACTTCGTTTGTTTTTCCTGATACAGGATTCTCACTAAAGATGACACCAGAGATGTCAGAATGGATCAATCCTTGTACAACAACAGCCATGAGCGGCATCTCTTCCTCGTTCTCAATCATTTCTTCCTTATATTCTGTGACTCTTGCTGCGAAGTAAGACGACCAACATTCTTTGACGGCTTGCAAGAATTCTTCATTTGTTTTGATATTTAAATAGGTCTCGTATTGACCTGCAAAGGAGGCGCCTTCGAGATCTTCCGCAACAGAAGAGGATCGCACTGCAACGGATGGATATGTTTTCAACAATGATTGAAAGGATGAAAGTAATTCTGTCTCCATTTGTGAAGGAAACGAAGCTTCTGTGATTTTTCGGGCAAGGTTTTGATCAGTTGGATGGAAATTGTGATATGAAAGAAAGCTTGCAAAGCTGTTCGTTTTAATAATAAATCCATCTGGAACTGGCAGTCCGTGATTGTTTAATTTAATTAAATTCACGCCTTTTGCCCCTGCGAGTGATGCGGATTCTTCAGCCGCATGAAATAATACTGAATACATGGGAATGCCCCCTTATCCAAATAGCCAATGGTTTCATTTGTCTCTTTTTATTTTTTAAAATGATAGTGCGCACTATCATTTTCATCATAGAATTTATTGGATGTAACTGTCAAAGACGTAAAGACCTATCTTTAGAAAGGGGACGTTTTCACTAATTTTCCTCCTCAGCTATATCAAATGTCTTCAACCGAGAAGAAAAAAGCTGAAATTGAAAACTGTGAATTGTTCATTATGCCAATCTTTACTATAATCAAGGGAGTAGACCATGTAGAGGGAGGGTTTTTGTGATTACAAAAGCCATATTTGCACTTGTTTTTCCTTTCTTGCTCGTTATTTTATTTTCAAAGGTTACTTATAATCATTACGTTGGCATTGCATTAACAGCAGCGCTTTTATTTGCTTCGTATATGAAAGGCTATACAGAAACCTACTTTATCGTAGGATTAGATATTATTTCTTTAGTGGCCGGGGCATTGTTTATGGCCAAGAAAGAAGTCGAAAAAAGAGAGAAGGCTGAAAAACATCATTGATGTGATCCCTCTTGATGAAAAGAAAATGTTTTTGATTGCAGGAGCTGTGCTTACGATTCTAGTGAGTGCAGCTTCTTTTTTGTGGTTTTTCTGCTGATCGAATATCTCGCTCCAAAATGTTCCATACTGAAAGGAAGGTTTCTTTAGAGGGTTATGAGCCACGGCAGAGAGGGTATGGTTGTATTGGAAATAAAAATCAAGTCAGACACGAACTTTAGTTCGTATTTTTGTGTTCTTTTATGATAATATATTCATTAGATAGATTTCGTAACGAAACGGAGGCTTTGATGTGAGTGACCGCTTTGAATTAGTTTCTAACTATCAGCCCCAAGGGGATCAGCCAAAAGCCATTGAAAAGCTTGTGGAGGGTATCCATCAGGGGAAACAGCATCAAACGCTGTTAGGTGCTACAGGTACGGGAAAGACCTTTACTGTATCCAACCTGATCAAAGAAGTGAACAAACCAACACTTGTCATTGCGCATAACAAGACACTTGCCGGACAATTATACAGCGAGTTTAAGGAATTCTTTCCGAATAATGCTGTTGAATATTTTGTGAGTTATTATGATTATTACCAGCCTGAGGCGTATGTGCCTCAAACTGATACATTTATTGAAAAGGATGCCAGTATTAATGATGAAATCGATAAGCTAAGACACTCCGCCACATCCTCATTATTTGAGCGAAGAGATGTCATCATCATTGCCAGTGTGTCTTGTATTTATGGCTTAGGTTCTCCTGAAGAATACAGAGAGCTTGTGCTGTCTTTACGAACTGAAATGGAAATTGAACGCAATCAGCTGCTGCGAAAGCTTGTGGATATTCAGTATTCTCGTAATGATATAGATTTTCAGCGCGGAACCTTCAGAGTTCGAGGAGACGTCGTTGAAATTTTTCCTGCTTCACGAGATGAGCATTGTATCAGAGTGGAGTTTTTCGGTGATGAAATTGAACGTATTCGTGAAGTAGATGCTCTCACTGGAGAAATTCTCGGTGATCGTGACCACGTTGCTATTTTCCCAGCATCTCACTTCGTCACAAGAGAAGAAAAGATGGAAAAAGCGATTATTAATATTGAAAAAGAGCTTGAGGAACAGTTGGAAAAGCTTCGTGAAAACGGAAAACTGCTTGAAGCACAGCGTCTTGAGCAGCGGACAAGGTATGACCTTGAGATGATGAGAGAGATGGGCTTTTGTTCAGGGATTGAGAACTACTCAAGACATCTCACCTTACGTCCGCCTGGTTCAACACCTTACACATTGCTTGATTATTTTCCGGATGATTTTATGATTGTTGTCGATGAGTCACACGTGACCATCCCGCAAATTCGCGCCATGTACAATGGGGACCAGGCAAGAAAACAAGTGCTTGTTGATCATGGATTCCGTCTGCCGTCAGCACTTGATAATAGACCACTCACATTTGCTGAGTTTGAAAAGCACATTAACCATATTGTGCATGTATCCGCAACACCTGGCCCATACGAGCTTGAGAAAACGCCAGAGGTCGTGGAACAAATTATTCGTCCAACCGGTTTGCTTGATCCAATCATTGAAGTCCGTCCGATTGAAGGACAAATCGATGACTTAATTGGGGAAATTCATGCAAGGGTTGAGAAAAATGAGCGTGTGCTTGTGACGACTTTAACGAAGAAAATGTCTGAGGATCTGACAGATTATCTGAAAGAAATCGGAATCAAGGTCAATTATCTGCACTCAGAAATTAAGACACTAGAGCGGATTGAGATTATTCGTGATTTACGTCTCGGAAAATATGATGTGCTTGTTGGGATCAACCTTCTTCGAGAAGGTTTGGATATTCCAGAGGTGTCGCTCGTGGCGATTTTAGATGCGGATAAAGAAGGCTTTTTACGTTCAGAAAGATCCCTCATCCAGACGATTGGCCGTGCTGCAAGAAATGCAGAAGGCCGGGTTATTATGTATGCAGACAATATGACGAAATCAATGGACATTGCCATACAAGAAACAAAGCGGAGACGTGAGCAGCAAGAAGCGTATAATGAGAAATTTGGTATCACTCCGCAAACGATCCATAAGAAGATTCGAGATGTGATCAAGGCAACAAAAGTACATGAGGATTCGGAAGAATACGAAACAAAAGCAGCACCAAAGTTGTCAAAAATGAGCAAAAAAGAACGAGAAAAAGTGATCGAAAACATCGAGATGGAAATGAAAGATGCAGCAAAAGCGCTTGATTTTGAAAAAGCAGCAGAATTAAGAGATCTATTGCTAGAGCTAAAAGCGGAAGGATGAATGCCAGATGGCTATGGAACGAATAGAGGTGAAAGGGGCAAGAGCCCACAACCTTAAAAATATTGATGTCAATATCCCGCGCGATCAGCTAGTGGTCATTACGGGTTTATCTGGTTCGGGAAAATCGTCGCTTGCCTTCGATACCATTTATGCAGAAGGTCAGCGCAGGTATGTTGAATCACTGTCAGCCTATGCACGTCAATTTCTCGGTCAAATGGACAAACCAGATGTAGATGCGATTGAAGGGCTTTCTCCAGCGATTAGTATTGACCAGAAAACGACAAGCAGGAACCCTCGATCAACTGTTGGGACTGTTACAGAAATTTATGATTACTTGCGTCTATTATATGCTCGAGTCGGAAAACCGATTTGTCCTATTCATGGGATTGAAATTACATCACAGACGATTGAGCAAATGACAGACCGTATTTTAGAGTATCCAGAACGAACGAAACTGCAAGTGCTTGCTCCGATCGTATCTGGACGTAAGGGAACACACGTGAAAGTACTTGATCAAATTCGGAAGCAGGGCTACGTTCGAGTTAGAGTTGATGGCGAGATGGAGGACCTGTCAGAAGAGATTGAGCTTGAAAAGAATAAAAAGCATTCCATTGAAGTGGTGATTGATCGAATTGTCGTGAAAGAAGGCGTGGCTGCACGGTTGTCTGATTCTCTTGAAACGGCACTCCGACTTGGTGAAGGTCGTGTGATGATTGATGTGATCGGACAAGAGGAGCTGTTGTTTAGTGAGCATCATGCTTGTCCGCACTGCGGATTCTCTATTGGGGAACTTGAGCCAAGAATGTTCTCGTTTAATAGCCCTTTCGGTGCCTGCCCAAGCTGTGATGGGCTTGGTTCTAAACTAGAAGTAGATCCAGAGCTTGTGATTCCGAATAAGGATTTGACTTTACGTCAGCATGCCATTGCCCCATGGGAGCCTCAAAGCTCACAATATTACCCGCAGCTTCTTGAGGCGGTATGTACACACTATGGAATTGACATGGATATTCCAGTAAAAGATATTCCGGCGCATTTATTTGATAAAATTTTATATGGTAGCGGCTCTGAGCTGATTTATTTTAAATATGAAAATGATTTTGGCCAGGTCCGTGAAAATGAAATCGAGTTTGAAGGTGTGCTTCGTAACATTGAACGGCGCTACAAGGAAACGAGCTCCGATTATATTCGGGAGCAAATGGAAAAATATATGGCCAATCAGCCATGTCCGACCTGTAAAGGATATCGCCTGAAAAAAGAAACGCTTGCGGTTCTCATCAATGGCAAACATATCGGAGAAATGACCGATTTGTCTGTATCTGATGCCCTTGATTTCTATGAGAAAATTGAGTTGTCTGAGAAAGATTTGCAGATTGCCCAGCTCATTTTACGTGAAATCAAAGAGCGCTTATCCTTCTTAAATAATGTCGGATTAGATTATCTGACATTAAGCCGGTCTGCTGGCACATTATCAGGCGGGGAGGCGCAGCGGATTCGTTTGGCGACACAAATCGGATCAAGACTGACAGGCGTTCTTTATATTTTAGATGAACCATCGATTGGTCTGCATCAACGGGATAATGACCGATTGATTGGAACATTGAAAAACATGCGTGATATCGGAAATACACTGATTGTCGTAGAACATGATGAAGATACGATGCTTGCCGCTGATTATCTCATTGATATTGGACCAGGTGCAGGGGTTCATGGAGGAGAAGTGATTTCAGCTGGAACACCAGAAGAAGTCATGAAAGACCCAAAATCGTTGACTGGACAATATTTATCTGGTGAGAAATTCATCCCGCTTCCGATTGAGAGACGAAAGCCTGACGGCCGATTCATTGAAATTAAAGGGGCAAAAGAAAACAATCTTAAAAACGTGAATGCGAAGTTTCCTTTAGGTGTCTTTACCGCTGTGACAGGTGTGTCAGGATCAGGGAAAAGTACACTTGTGAATGAAATTTTATTGAAATCCCTTGCCCAAAAACTGCACAGAGCAAAAGCGAAGCCAGGACAGCACAAAGAAATCAAAGGAATGGATCACTTAGACAAAGTCATTGATATTGATCAATCTCCAATTGGCCGTACACCAAGATCCAATCCTGCTACGTATACAGGTGTATTTGATGACGTGCGGGATGTCTTTGCGCAAACCAATGAAGCGAAGGTACGAGGCTATAAAAAAGGGCGATTCAGCTTTAACGTGAAAGGTGGACGCTGCGAAGCGTGTCGTGGAGATGGCATTATTAAAATTGAAATGCACTTTTTACCTGATGTATATGTGCCTTGTGAAGTGTGTCACGGGAAACGTTATAACCGCGAGACGTTAGAGGTCACGTATAAAGGGAAAAATATTTCCGATGTGCTTGAAATGACGGTAGAGGACGCACTTCAATTTTTCGAGAATATCCCGAAAATTAAGCGGAAGCTGCAAACGATCTTTGATGTTGGATTAGGATACATTACACTTGGGCAGCCTGCCACGACATTGTCTGGTGGAGAGGCGCAGCGTGTGAAATTGGCATCTGAGCTTCACCGCCGTTCAAACGGAAGATCCTTGTATATTTTAGACGAACCGACAACCGGTCTTCATGTGGATGATATTGCTAGGTTGTTAAAAGTGCTCCAACGCTTGGTCGAAAACGGAGATACGGTATTGGTCATTGAGCACAACCTTGATATTATTAAGGCTGCCGATTACCTTGTTGATCTAGGACCAGAAGGCGGTGCTGGTGGAGGAACGATTATTGCTTCAGGAACACCTGAACAAATTGCTAAAGAAGAAGCTTCTTACACCGGTCGATACTTAAAACCGATTTTAGAGCGTGATCGTGAGCGAATGAAACAGTTAGTCAAAGAAACAGAAAGTGTGACATCCTCATAAAGAAAAACCCCTCCGAAAGAGGGGTTTCAGCGTGTAGACAAACCCTCGCATTCTTTGTCAGTCCTGCGTGCCGGTGCTCACGAATGTGAAATTCGCTCCGC